>CAMNJD010000560.1 GCA_946540705.1 uncultured Ruminococcus sp.
CAAGGAGCTGTTCTATGTGAATGATGAGGTCGTGCTCGATACCAAGAAGATCGAGGCCTACGATACCCTGAGCATCGGCCGCACCAAGCTGGTGTTCATCCCGTTCTGCGGCGAATTCTTCAGCTGGGATGACAGCTCGAAGAAGTCATAAACCTGAACAGTTTTTTCTGATTTGAAAGGAGTTGTCATTATGAGCAATAACACGAAAAAGGTCAGTATTTTTCATATTCTCGCAGGAGCATTCCCCATTGCATATGCAGTTTCCCTTTTCTTCCTGCCGATCCTGACACTGTCGATTACAACCTACAATGACCTGCTGGGCGTCGATCAGACCGAAAGAATGCATGCCGCACTCTTCCAGAAGCTCTCCACAATCGAGGCTTCGACGCTGGTTCCTTATGTTCTGACCATCATGCTGATGCTGGTCGCGACTCTGCTGATCTACCTGCTGAAGAACAAGGTCGCTTACATCTACGGCCTGATCGTCAGCACCGGCTCGGCAATGTATCTCTGCTTTGATTACCTGAAGAACAAGGATTCGATCAACTACTTCAACATGATGATGGGCGATACCGTTTACGCTGAGGGCGCAACGTATTCCCGCGGCATCGGCTTCTTCCTTGCAATGGCCTTTGCACTCGCTGCACTGGTCTTCTGCATCCTCGCACTCCGTGAAGCAGGCCAGACCGCACAGCATGCTGCACCTGTCCGTCCGGCTGCCGGCGGATATGCAGCACCGGCTCCGCAGCCCGCTCCGGGCAGTGTCGCTGCTCCGCACAAGATCGTCTGTGTCAGCGGCGAGTTCATGAATGCATCCTTCCCGCTCAACAGAGGCGAGACTGTTATCATCGGCCGTGATGCAGGCTCCGCAAATGTCGTCATTGTCGCACCGAAGGTCAGCCGCAAGCACTGCACCATCCGCTTTGATGAGGCAAGAAACAGCTTCATCGTTGTGGACTGCTCCACCAACGGTACATACCGTGAAAACGGAAACCGCCTTATGGCAAACATGGAGAACCCGCTGCCGCCCGGCTCGGTGATCTCCCTCGGAAGCGACGAAAACCGCTTCAAGCTGATCTGAGAACTGAACACGCCGGGGCTCCGGCGGCGAATTGGGCACTGCGGGCTTCTTGAGCGGCAGCGCCCAATTCGTGTTTGATTTCTCCCGCGCATTTCTGCACGGATCCTGCATTTGCAGCCAAGTTTACAGATAAAGGAGGAACCTGTACCGCCCCCCCGGGGACGGCACAGTAGAATATTATGGGGAAGATTCGCTGCTTTAACTGTATGGGTGTATTCGATTCCGGCTTTGAGGTCTGCCCGCACTGCGGCTATATTATCAGCTCTCTGCCGACGGTTGCCTATCATTTATATCCGAAAACAATGCTGAACGGCCGCTACGTGATCGGCACCGTGCTCGGTCACGGCGGCTTCGGCGTCACATATAATGCCTGGGACACGACACTGAATGCGCATGTCGCGATCAAGGAGTATTTCCCGAACGGACTGGTTCAGCGCATTCCCGGCACGACCGATGTGATCGTGCTCTCCGGCGATAAGCAGGAGCAGTATCAGCTCGGCCTCGACCGCTTCCTTGAGGAAGCGAAAAATACGGTCTGCTTCAGCTCGCATCCCAATATCGTTAATGTGTTCCGGTTCTTTGAGGAGAATCATACCGCCTACATCGTCATGGAATTCCTCGACGGCGAACCGCTGAACAAGTATCTCGATCAGTGGAACGGCATCCTGGGCATTGACGATGCGCTGGAGATCACCTGCGCGATGTGCGATGCACTCACAGAGATCCACAAGACCAAGATCGTCCACCGCGACGTCAACCCGAATAATATTTTTCTCTGCGACAAGGGCGTCAAGCTGATCGACTTCGGCGCGGCGCGGATCTCTGAAACGGAGTTTGAACGCACCCGTTCGATCGTCATTACACCGGGCTATGCCCCGCCCGAGCAGTATCAGAGCAAGAGCAGGCAGGGCCCCTGGACCGATACCTATTCACTTGCGGCGACGCTCTACCGGATGCTGACCGGCAAGCGCCCGATGGAGTCGATCGACCGGAAGATCGAGGACAAGCTCGAGCTCCCGTCAACGCTCAACCCCGCGATCCCGCCCTGGCTCGAGCAGATCATCATGAACGGCATGGCACTCGAATCGGAGCTGCGCTATCAGACCGCAGAGGATCTGAAAAAAGCACTGGAATCCAAGGTCGGACAGGCGATGCCCGAGGAGCGCATCAGAAAGCGCAAGCGCAGAAGATTTGTGATCTTCAGCTCGGCAATCGCAGCTTCTCTGATCGCTGCGGGTACGGTGCTATGGCTCACAATGAGGAATCAAAAAAAAGCATATATCATCGAAGAGGGAACCGAGCTGGTGATCGAGGTGCCCGAGGGGACGGAGTCTCTCTATGAGAGCTTCGCTGACGATTTCATGTCCTATAGCGATACGGCAAAAAATGCCGAGCTGAAATTTATATCCAATGCGGAAAATCCGACGCTCTATCTGAACGGAACACACGGCGAGCTGACGCCGATGAACATGTCTGACTTCTATCAGGACGATATTGAAGCGGACAAGTACAATTTCCTGCCGGAGCTTGCCCGCCGGAGCGATATCAATTTCGTACCGACAGGCTATTATCAGCTTTTTGCCTATCAGAAGGGCATGCCCTATGACAATAAGGGCGCAGAGTGCAGCATCAGCGACCTCAATGCGATGTCCGGCGGCGATGCGATGACCTATCTCCGCGATCTCTATCCCGATCTGACAAAGGGCTCGCTGACCTTCCGCTCTCAGCGTGACGCGCTTCAGAACTTTGCGGTGCGCAAATCCAGTGTGCTGGTCGGAACCAACGCGGATAACCTGAAGATCCTCAATGTCTGCTCGTCCATCCGTGAGCAGGAGGCTGATGCGGAGGAGAAAACCAAGCTGATTGAGGGCGAGTATTATTCGGCGGCAGTCTGCAATGACAACGGCAAGCCGCTGGGCTTCTGGGCGGATGAATGGTGCATTTCCGACAGCGCGAACAGCAGCCAGAAAACGGCGGCAAGAATGTTCCTGATGTTCCTGCTTCAGGAGCACGTTCAGCTTGAAATGTATCAGGGCGCCGAGAATTCGATCCCGGCGATCCCGCTGAACAAGGCGGCTTTTTCAGGTTCGGAATCGAGCTACCTGAGCTTCCAGAATCTGCTGGGCGAAAGCGAAAAGGACAGCATTGCCGATATTGAGATCCTGGATTCGTATGTCAGTCTGACCGGCGAAATCGAGTAATTCCCAACTTTTTACAGAGAGGTGCAGGCATGAAATTCTGTATGAAATGTATGGCGCAGTATCATGATTCTGCGAAAATTTGCCCGAGCTGCGGCTATCAGGAGGGCAGTCCCCAGACCGGAAGCGGATTGCAGATCGGCTCCGGACTCGGTACGGTTCTGAACACAGAGCCGGCCGTCAACCGTTATCTGGTCGGCTGCGTTTGCGCCGAGCACAGCCGCTCGCTTGACTATATCGGCTTTGACCGCTTTTTGCAGTGCAGGGTCTTAATCGAGGAATACTATCCGAATGATCTGGTCTGCCGCTCCTCGGACGGCATCTCCGTGCAGACAGTAGACGGCAGTCAGCAGTCCGCGTTCCGCAAGGGCAAGCAGCGATTCCTTTATGAAACGCGGCGGCTGGTTCCGTATATGTACAGGGACTGCATGCTGAAGATCATCGACGTTTTTGCGGCGAATAATACGGTTTATGCGGTGCGGAAGCTCGAGGACGGCGAAACGGTTGAAAGCCGCGTCAGCCGGAGTCCCTTCCGCGAGAAGGATGCCGTTTCGTACATGAATACACTCCTGAATTTTCTTTCAGGGCTGCATGCCGACGGTCTGCTGATCGGTGCGCTGCATCCGCAGAAGCTGCTCGTATCCGAGCGCGGCTGTCTCGTGATCACCGACTGTTCGCAGATCACAAAAATCGGTGAGCAGAACGAGCTGCTTGCCAAGGCCGAACAGAACCCGTATATGGCACCGGAAACAGCCTCGGGTAATCTGAGCCCGGCTTCCGATGTGTATGCGGCAGGTGCCGTGCTGTACAAGATGCTGACCGGACTGGATCCCAAGCTCCCGGCAGAACGGAGTGAGACTGACGAGGAGGAGCAGATGAAGCTCCAGCGGCGGCAGATCTCGGAGATCACCGGGACAGCAATGCTCAATGCGATGCGGGTGCGGGTCAGTGCCGGCAGAACGCCCAATGCCGCTGATTTCTATAAGGAACTCAACGGGCAGGGTGCGACCAGAGCATCTGCGCGCATCATGCCGAAAATCCCGCAAAAGTCCGATTCCGGCGGCTGGAAGCGATGGCACAAAATCGCGATCGCATGCGCTGCGGCAATCGTCGCTGCCGCCTGCGGCTTCGGCATTTACGGCATGATCAGAGGCGGCACACCGTTTTATGTATTCAGTCCGGAATCCGGGAAAGCACAAGTGCCGGATGTGACAGGGCAGACTGATACGGACGCTCAGAAAATGACACTCGATGCCGGACTGATTCCGCTGATCGTCAACGGCAATTATTCCGACACGGTTGAGCGCGGCCGGATTGTCAATCAGGATATTGCACCGGGAAAAAGGGTCGATCCGGATACGACGCTGGAAATGACCATGAGCCTCGGGCCGGAGCTGACAGAGCTTCCGGATGTGACCGGACTGGAGCAGTCTGAGGCGGAGTCGATCCTGACGGCGAACGGCTTTACGGTCAAGGTCACGGAGGAATCCTCGAATACCGCGCCGGGACTGATTATCCGGCAGAGCCCGGAGACCGGCCTTTGCGCGAGAAATGCCGAAATCGAGATCGTGGTGTCAACCGGCAAGGATTTTGATCCGACAAAGACCGATCAGATCGGCAACTATGTCGGAAAATCCTACGCTGATATTGAGAAGCTGCTGGATGAAAAGGATATCTATGTCAAGAAGGTCATGCAGGAGAGTGACGAGGCAGAGGGAACGATTCTTGCACAGGATATCGAGGCCGGTCAGGTCGTGCATCACGGCAAGACGATCACACTGACGGTCAGCTCGGGCAAGAAAAAGTATACGGTCAAGGATTACATGGCGTGGACTTATGCAGATGCCTATGCAGAACTGACCGGAATGGGCTTTACGGTGAAATATGAATACGCGGAGAATACCCTCTATGCGCGTGACGTTGTGATCGGGCAGTCTGTCACGGCCGGAACCGTCACAGACAATCCCCGGAGCATAACCATAACGCTGACGATCAGTGACGGCGGTCAGAAGAATGCGCACAATGAGCCGCCGCAGACTGCTGCGGCAACCAAGGCAACGACCAGGGCGACGACTGTTACAACAACCGCTGCGGCGTCAGTAACAACCGGTACAACAACTTCAGAGTCCGTGACTGAAACAACGACTACCGCAGCGGCGGACACAGAACCCCCGGCAGATGAAACCACTTCTGCGGCAACCGAAGCCCCGAAAAAGGAGTTTCCGCTTCAATGGAGCCTGAACGGCAGCGAGCTTTCAATCTCGGGAAGCGGCGCCATGCCGAATGACTGGGCGGAGGAGGATTTTCCGTGGTATGCACAGAGAGAGCAGATTGCTACGATCATCATTAGTGACGGTGTGTATTCGATCGGAAAGAATGCGTTTTACGGCTGCACAAATTTGACGCGGGTAACGATCGAAGGTTCCATTGAGTGGGTCGGAGCGCAGGCGTTTGCGTACTGCACCGGTTTAGCAGATGTCATAAGCAAAGAAATGATGCACAGTCAATGGAAAGGAATCATCGAAGCACCAAATTGGCAATTCTTGTCTGATTCGTCAAAGATAACGATTCAGTGCGCTGACGGCGATTACAAGTACAAAGAGATCAACAAGTGATTAGCGGGATGATCCCGAAGGAGGTCTGTCATGTTTCAGCTATGCCTGGGCTGTATGAAGCCGATCGGCGATGAGCAGGTGTGTCCGCACTGCGGCTATGTCAAGGGGACACCTGCAAAGGAGCCGTATCACATTGCTCCGGGCGTCATGCTCCGCAAATATCTGATCGGGCGCGTGCTCGGCTACGGCGGCTTCGGTGTGACGTATCTCGCTTATGATACCCAGCTCGAAACCAAGGTCGCGATCAAGGAGTATCTGCCGGGCGACTTCGCGACCAGAATGCCCGGCGAAACAAAGGTCACGGTCTATTCCGGCGAGAAAACACAGATGTTTGAGGCCGGCAGGGACAAGTTCATGGATGAGGCGCGGCGGCTGGCGCAGTTCGCAAGCGTGCCGGGGATTGTCACGATCCTCGATGTGTTTGATGCGAACGGCACCTGCTATATCGTCATGGAGTTTCTCGAAGGCGAGACTGTCCGTGCGCGTCTGGAGCGTGAGAAGAAGCTGCCGGAGGAAACGGCTGTTGCGATCATGCTGCCGGTGCTCGATGCACTGACCGCCGTTCACGAGAAGGGCATCATTCACCGCGATATCTCCCCGGACAACATTTTCCTGACCGATGACGGACAGGTCAAGGTGCTCGATTTCGGTGCGGCGCGCTATGCCTCCGCCGGACAGAGCAAGAGCCTCTCCGTGATCCTGAAGCCGGGATATGCCCCCGAGGAGCAGTATCGCTCCCACGGCGAACAGGGCCCGTGGTCGGATGTCTATGCCTGTGCCGCGACCCTCTACAAAATGCTTTCCGGCCAGACGCCCGAGGACGCGATGGAGCGCTGCTCGAATGACGAGGTCAAGCCGCTCTCGAAGATGCATGTTTCGATCCGGAAAGAGCGGGAAATTGCGATTATGAACGCGATGAACGTCTATCAGGAGCACCGCACACAGTCTGCGGCACAGTTCAAGGAGGAGCTCATCGCCGGTCTGCCGGTCAGGCGCATCAAGGATCTGAAAAAGGGGCAGTCGGGGCTTGGCTGGACAAAGCTGCAAAAGGGCATCCTCGCGGGTGTACTGGCATTGCTGGCGGCAACGGCAGGCATCGGCGTTTACGGCATGGTCAGGGGCGGTACTCCGTTCTACATTTTCACGGACGAATCCGGTAAAAAAACTGTGCCGGATGTGACAGGGCAGACAGATAAGGTCGCTGAGAAGAATACACGGGATGCCGGACTGATTCCGCTGATCGTCAACGGCAACTACTCCGATACAGTGGAGCGCGGCCTGATCGTCAATCAGATGATTGCTGCGGGCAAAATGGTCGATCCGGATACGACGCTCGAAATGATCATGAGCCTCGGACCGGAGCAGACGGAGCTGCCGGATGTGACCGGACTGGAGCAGTCTGAGGCAGAGAACCTGCTGACCGGAGCCGGGTTCCGGGTCAAGGTCACAGAGGAAGCATCAAATGTCGCGCCGGGGCTGATCATCCGGCAGAGCCCGGAGGCGGGTCTTTGCTCGAAGAATACCGAAATTGAGATCGTGGTATCAACCGGTAAGGATGTCGATGCGGCAAAGACCGAGACGCTCGGCGATTATGTCGGCAAAAACTACGATGATGTTGTGTCGATTCTTAATGACAAGGATATCTATGTCCGGAAGGTCACTGAGGAGAGCAATGAGCCGGAGGGAACGGTTCTTGCGCAGGATATCGAGGCCGGTCAGGTCGTGCATCACGGCGATATTATCACACTGACGGTCAGCTCGGGCAGGAAAAAGTACACGGTCAAGGATTACACGGCGCGGACTTATGCAGATGCCTATGCGGAACTGACCGACATGGGCTTTGCGGTGAAATATGAATACGCGGAGAATACCCTCTATGCGCGTGACGTTGTGCTCGGGCAGTCTGTTGCGGCCGGAACCGTGACAGATGATCCGGCAAGCGTAACCATTACACTGACGCTCAGTGACGGCGGTCAGACGAATGTGCATAATGAGCCGCCGCAGACTGCTGCGACAACCAGGGCGACAACCAGGGCGACGACTGTTACAACGACCGCTGCAACGACTGCTCCCAGGATAACGACTGCAACTACGACTGCGGCGCGGATCACCACCGCCACGACCGCCGCAATACCGCAGCCGGAAACCGCTGTGCTGATCAGTGAGAGCGGAACGGTCGGCGGCCTCCGGTACAGTCTGAACTATGAAACCGGAGAGCTGTACATTTCCGGAAACGGCGAAATGTATGACATGGACCGTAACAATTACCCATGGGCGAACAACAGGGCAAAGATCCGGTCTGTTGTGATCGCCGAGGGCGTTGCGGGAATCGGTGCAAATGCGTTTGAGGAATGCACAGCGCTGGAACAGGTCATCCTGCCGTCAACGCTGAGCTCCCTGCCGGAGTATGTGTTCTACAACTGCACTGCGCTGAAGGAGATCACAATTCCGGGCGGTGTCCGGTCGATTGAGGGCGGAGCCTTCTCCGGCTGCACGGCGCTGCACACGGTGCGGATCGAAAGCGGCACGCAGAGCATCGGAACGTATGCGTTTATGAACTGCTCGTCGCTGGATGCGCTCACACTTCCGGAAACACTGGTTCAGGTGCAGCAGGGTGCGTTCTATGATTTCACAAATCAATACGGCACAAAAACAGATATTGCGAGCGTGGAATTCATGGGTACGCTTGCGCAGTGGGCCGAGGTTGTGAATCATACGGAGGTCTATAACGATATTCTCCTGAACAGTTGGGTGCAGTGCGCAGACGGCAGATCAGAGCCGATGAATGTATCACCGTTCGGCTGAGAAAAACGGATCAGAGAAAGAATGCGCATGATTTGATTTGTTTTGATGAAGGGAGTATGTAGCTACATGCAGGAACTTTGTCTTGGGTGTATGAATCCGGTCGGGGCAGAGCAGGTCTGTCCGGTCTGCGGATATCAGAAAGGAACACCGCCGAAGGAATCCTATCATCTGAAGCCGGGAACACTGCTGCGGAAATATTTGATCGGGCGCGTGCTGGGCTACGGCGGCTTCGGCGTGACATATCTCGGATACGATACACAGTTCGATATCCGTGTTGCGATCAAGGAGTATCTGCCGGGTGAATATGCGACCAGAATCCCCGGCGACCTGACACTGACGGTCTATTCCGGCGAAAAAGGCACGATGTTTGCCAACGGCCGTGCGAAGTTTATCGACGAGGCACGCAGACTGGCACAATTCTCCGGGGAAGCGGGTGTCGTTTCGATTCTCGATGAGTTCGACGCGAACGGAACCTGCTATATTGTCATGGAGTATCTGGAGGGCGAGACACTGAAGGAACGGCTCAAACGTGTCGGGAAGATCTCCGCAGAGGAGGCTGTGCAGATCATGCTGCCGGTGCTTGATGCGCTGACGGTCGTGCATGCAAAGGGGATCATTCACCGCGATATTTCCCCGGACAATATCTTTCTGACGAACGACGGCAAGGTCAAGCTGCTCGATTTCGGTGCAGCGCGCTACGCCTCTGCCGGGCAGAGCAAGAGCCTGTCCATTATCCTGAAGCCGGGCTATGCGCCGGAGGAGCAGTATCGCTCACACGGCGAGCAGGGGCCGTGGTCAGATGTCTATGCCTGCGCCGCGACGATGTATAAGGCGATCACCGGCGTGACACCGGAGGATGCGCTGGAGCGCGCCGTCAGGGATGAGGTCAAGCCGCTGACAAAGATGCATGTGCGCATCTCCAGAGAGCAGTCAAACGCGATCATGAACGCGATGAACATTTTTCGCGAGGACAGAACGCAGTCTGCTGCGGAATTCAAATCGCAGCTCATCGGCGCACAGAAGGTACGGCGGCAGAAGCAGACGCATCACGCTGACGGCGACGGCTGGCGTACATGGCAGAAGGCCGCGCTGCTCTCGGCAGCGGGCGGACTGATCCTGACAGTCGGGCTCTCTCTGGCGTTTCAGAATAGACAGCCGCCGCGGCCGAAGGATTTGTCGTCGATAGGCGGAGTGAACCATGTGTGGGTGCCGGATCTGACGCATATCTATGAATCGCAGGCAAGGAAAATGATCACGGATGCCGGACTGACCCCGGAAATCCGGGAGGGCGACTATTCCGACACATTGCCGGCGGGCATGGTCGTCAACCAGTCTCCGCTGGCCGGGCAGGGGATCGAGAAGAATATGCCCGTTGAGATCACCATGTCGCTCGGCAAGCAGAAGGTGCAGCTCGACGACATGACCGGCATGACTGCGAGTGAGGCAAAGCTCCTGCTGATCAAACGCGGCTTTGACGCCGTGGTCTATAAGTCAGACTATTCGGATGCCCCTGACGGCGAAACAATCAGTCAGTCGCTGGAGCCGGGCAGTTACCCGAAGGGGACGCAGGTGATGCTGTTCGCGTCGATGGGGCTTTCGGATAAGCCGGATGCCGGGAAAACACTGACGGTCGGCAATTACAGCGGATGGGAGTTTGAAAAGGTGCGGGAGGAGCTCGCCGATGAGCTGATCTATGTCAAGCGGAATTATGTGACCTCCTTCAAGCCCGCTGATACGGTCGTCGGGCAGTCTGCTGCGCCGGACAGCAAGGTGCAGCAGGGCTCGGTCATCACGCTGGATGTCAGCGCGGGCAGCAGGAAATTTACAGCAGAAGACTACCACACGCTGAATTACCATGTTGCCAGATGCGGACTGGCACTGAACGGACAGAATGCGCTGCTGCAATATGAGATCAGCGATCTGTATCACCCCGAGCTGGTCATGCGCCAGAGCATTCCCGCCGGGACTGAAACCGTCCCGGGCGAATCCGTGATCCTGACGGTCAGCCTGAAGAATATTCAGGGCATGACAGTGCCGGAATCGGCGAAAACGCTTCCGGATTCCGGGCTTTCATGGAACTATGAGAACCGGGTGCTGACGATTTACGGAAACGGCTCCATGCCGGAATGGTCAGAGAAAACCGGAGCACCCTGGCATACGGCTGAGATCATGCAGAACTGTGAGTATGTGCTGCTCTGCGGCAATATCCAGTCAGTCGGTGCGTATGCATTCGCGGATCTGGCCGCGCTGAAAACCGTTGTTGTCCCGGGTACCTCGCTGATCGTGCAGGAGGGTGCATTCTCCGGCTGTACCGCGCTGGAGACCGTTCTGCTCCCTGAGGATCTCACGGAGATCGGGGCAGACGCATTTTCAGACTGTGCGTCTCTGAAAACGGTATATTTTGCAGGTACAGAGGCAGACTGGAACGCGATCGCGTTTGCTGATGCGGAGCCGCTGCCTGCGGGTGCAGACCTGATCACTGCGGACAGCGCGGTAACGGACTGAGTCGAGAGCAGCTCCGAAGGGGGGAAAACCATGTTTCAGCTTTGTCTTGGGTGTATGAACCCGATCGGCACGGAAAAAACCTGCCGGTACTGCGGGTATGTGCAGGGCACGCCCGCAAAGGAGCCTTACCATATCCGTCCCGGCAGCATGATCGGGAAATACATGATCGGGCGCGTGCTGGGCTACGGCGGCTTCGGCGTGACATATATCGCCTATGATACACAGTTCAATATCCGTGTCGCGATCAAGGAGTATCTGCCCTCAGAGCTTGCAACGCGAATGCCCGGCGATGCACATGTGACGGTCTATTCCGGCGAAAAAACCGTGATGTTTCAGGCGGGAAAAGATAAGTTTCTCCAGGAGGCGCGGCGGCTGGCCAATTTCACATCGGATGAGGGCATTGTCAGAATACTCGATGAATTCGACAGCAACGGCACCAGCTATATCGTCATGGAATATCTTGACGGCGAAACGCTCCGCAGCAGGCTGGAACGCGAAAAGAAGCTCAAGCCCGATGAAGCGATCCGGATCATGCTGCCGGTGCTCGATGCGCTGACAGCGGTTCATGCAAAGGGCATTATTCACCGCGATATCGCGCCGGACAATATCTTCCTGACGCGGGACGGCAAGGTCAAGCTGCTTGATTTCGGTGCGGCACGCTATGCCTCCGCGAACTACAGCAAGAGCCTCTCGATCATCCTGAAGCAGGGCTATGCGCCGGAGGAGCAGTACCGCTCGCACGGCGAACAGGGGCCGTGGTCGGATGTCTATGCCTGTGCGGCAACACTCTACCGGATGATGACCGGCACAGCCCCGCCGGATGCGATCGAGCGCTGCGGTCATGATACGCTCAAGCCGCTCGCGAAGATGGGCGTGCATCTTGACCGCAGTGTCGAAACGGCGATCATGAATGCGCTGAATATCTACAGAAATGACCGGACGCAGTCTGCCGCGGAATTCCGTGCGCAGCTAACCGGAACCGAAAAAGCTGTGCGCAAAAAGAATACGCACAGGCAGCATGACTGGGGCAAATGGAAAACATGGCAGAAGATCGCGTTTGTCGGGATGTGCGTGCTGACAGTCGGGCTGGTCGGCGTCGGCGCATACGGCATTGCGGTCGGCGGCACGCCGTTCTATGTGCTGAACAATAC
>CAMNJD010000561.1 GCA_946540705.1 uncultured Ruminococcus sp.
GCAAATTCTGATTTAGCTTAGCAACATAAATATGCACAATGCCCCTGAGTGCTTTGTAACACTCAGGGGCAAAACTTCTATATGAGTACCGGCAGAAAGCCGCCGCTTTTTTTATTCGGTTTTCTCCGCGGAAACGACCGGGAGCGGATAGGATTTTCCGGCGAGCTCCGCCGTATAGCTGATCATAATGTGCATTGCATCGGCTGCATTGATGACGCTGTTTTTGTCAACGTCGCCGTTCCGGAGCTGTGTGCTGTTCGCCTGAACATCCAGCCCCGCAAGCTGCTTCACATGATATTGCAGCAGGAGCTGTGCATCCCGTGCATCGACATGCATGCTCTCGTCAAAGTCTCCGGAGAATTCCTTTCGCGGGACGCTGTTGAGGCTCTCAACGGCCGCGGCATAGGCCTCCTTTGCGGCCTCGAGCGTTTTCGCCGCGCCGATCGCCTCCTGTCCCTCTGCAATCAGCGCATCCAGTGCGCGGCGTCCCTCCGGGTCATAGCGTGTGAGATCGACATCCTGAAGCGCATCGGGCAGCTCCTGCACAAGCCGGTCGGTCATGGCCGAGAGCCATTCCGTCCGCAGGAAGTCCCGGCGGAGCTCCACGCGGTGCCGCAGGAATTCGACGATCTCCGCATAAGTCTCGCCGTTGTAGGGGCCGAGGATTTTATAGGGCTTATTGCCGTACATATGCCAGCGCGCATTGTTCATTTCCGCTGATGCTGCGAGATATTCGCCGAGCTGCGTGACCCCCGCGCCGCCCTCCTGCGAGGTGTCGCACAGTGCAAGAAGCTGCCCGTCGAAGCGCTCGTAGTAGAGCTCTGACACGCGCTTGACAAATGCGTCATCGTGCGTATAAAGCTGCTGAATCCAGCCGATGCCGGAGGCCGTTGTATCGCTCTCCGTTTCCTTATTGAAGCCGCTCATCGGGAAATAGGCGGCGAACAGCTCACTGGCGCGTCCGCTGTAGACGGTTTTCTGCTGATCGGGATTGCCGGAAACGCCGGAGGTGATTCCGATGCTGAAATTGTAGAAGGAGAGGTCGAAGTCCCATGCGGGGCCGTAATGCAGCTTGCCGTCACCGTTTTTGTCGGATTCCTTATACAGGAAAAAGCTCGTGTAGGTCGCGTCTACATTCTGCGAGATCTCCTGAAGCAGATAGCCGATGATCAGGGAATCGACGTCGATATACTCGCTGTAGTGCTTTCCTTTGGCATTGCAGCCGTTCGGGGAATAGATCGCGTCCTCCATATCCTGCACGAACGAACGGATATATTCGACCTGCTTTCTGGAGGCGTATTCCGGACTGCTGAGCTGAACCGTCTGGCCGCGTGAGGTGACAAAGCCGCTGGCGGCCTTGCCGGCATAGCGGTTATGAAGCTGGAACTGGAGCAGATAGCCGCCGGTGATGTCGGCAGGGTTATTCGGGATATTCCAGTATTTGTAGGTGTTCCGCCGGAATTCCTTGGTGCCGCCCTGTTCGTAGCTGTCGAGCGGCTGGGCATTCAGACCCTCGGTCAGCTCCTCAAGGTCAGTGATATTGACGCGGTTTTTCTGGATCTGCGGCTTTTCGGTGAGCTGATAGGTACCGCGGTAGCTCCCGTCGCAGAACAGATCGACGAACGTGCAGTCCATTGTCACATCGGCGCCGGCCTTCCGGCCCATTTCCGTCACAACGACATTGCGCAGCATGGACTGATCGAGATAATTGCTCAGCAGCACCCATTTTTTCGCCTTGCCCATGCCGTACAGATCGGCCTTTGCCGGCAGCTTGATGTTATAGGGCTTTTTCTTGCTGTAATCCCATGAGGAATTGCCGTGCCGCGAGAATTTTTCGATGTTGCCGCTGTAGCTGACGGCGCCTGTCTCGGTCAGCATCAGCGTGGTCGCGGTCTGCTCGGCATACCAATGCACATCGAGGTACTCTGTGCCGCCGGTCGGTGTTGAAAGATACATGACCTTGAGGTCGGACTGCATCACATGCAGTGTGCCGTAGTCGGCCTGCCCGACCTTCAGTGCGAATTCATCTCCCCCCGCGAAGATATCGGTTGCCTTTCCGGAGGTGAGCGCCGTGCCGTTGAGCGTGACCGTCTGTCCTGCGGCTTTGATATCTACGACCAGATTGCTGCGGTCGGCCGTTGCGGGGAGAAACAGATACCGCGAATCGTCAAACGGGCTGTACCATACATCCACATAGTCCAGATCCGTCGTGACCTGCGGGCTGAGATTGCTGACGCGGATCTGCGTCAGCGGCCCGTCTTCATATTTTCGGTTCGCCTTCTTGATCGTGCCGTCTGTGCCGTAGAAAGCGTTGGGGTCATCGTCGCTGTATTCGCTTGCGATGCTTTTGATGCCGTCTTCTTTGCGGTCATTGCCGCTGCTCTCGCCGACAGACGCGGCACGCCCGGTCAGACGCCCGGGTATTGCATACAGCACGCCGGTGCTTGCGCCCAGCAGCAGGGAAAAGGAGAGCAGTGCCGTAAAGACTCTGCGTCCTCTGCTGAAGCGTTCCTCTTGGCTTGTGTACATGATATATCACCCTCAAGAAAATCATCCGGATCGGTTCCGGGCTGTCAGCCGCCGGCGGCCGAAGCGGCCGGGGGAGCTGTTTTTGTAATGTTCTCGCTGCGCAGTGCATCCAGCAGAACCTTTGCAAGCTGTGCATTGCTGATATCATTGCCGGTGCGTTCCTCGATCAGCACACAGAATGCGACGGGGCAGTCGTCATCCAGGCAGAAGCCTGTCAGCAGGGAATTCTCATACTCCCTGCCCTCCTGCCGGATCTGTGCGGTGCCGCTCTTGACGCCGCAGCGGTATTCGCCGAGCGAGACATAGTAATGCTTTTCGGCATTGTCGGTTTCGACGTCCCTGACGCCCTGTGCGGCGGCTTCCGAGAAAAACTGTCCGGTGCGGGTCGTCCTGCCGAGCTGTGTGACACGGTTCTCGATATCCGTGTGTGCGGCGAGAATATACGGCTGCACGGCTGAGCCGCTGCCGTTTGCGATCGCGCCCTGCCAGAGCATGAGCTGATACGGGCTGACGACCGTCTTGCCCTGTCCCAGACAGCCCCACTGTGTTTCGAATGTATTGCTGTCCGTGAGTACGGTCGAGGCTGCTGGAATGGTCAGGCCGTCCATGACGAGCGGTTCTGCCTTCTGCCCGTTGACCGAATAGCCCATTTTTGTATAAGTCCCGATGACCGCGGACAGCGGCATCAGCCGCGACTGCACGAGCTGCGCGAAATACGGGTTGCAGCTATTGGCAAAGGCTTCGTACAGGGTTTGTGTGCCGTGGCCGTAGGCGTTGTGACAGTTGATCTTGCCGCCGGAGGCATTGACCCACGAGCCTTCGCAGGTAAATTGCAGCGCATTGACCGCCTCGACGCCGTTCTGCTCATAGGCGGCGATCAGCGTTGAGACTTTCTGTGTCGAGCCGGGAACCGTCGGGGAAAATGCCTTGCAGAGCAGGCTGCCCGATGGCATGCTGTCGATATTGTCGTATCCGAGTGCCGGATCGACGCAGGGCTTGCTCATGCAGACCAGCATCTCACCGGTCTTCCAGTTGTAGGCAGTGACCGTGCCGTTCTTTGCGCCGAGTGCCTGATAGCAGGCGCGGGTCGCCTTGTGGGAGATCGTGGTTTGCAGCGTGACCGTGCCGGAATTTTTGCCGTAAAGGAAGCTGTAGTTCGCGAGCAGCTCGATATTTCTGGAAACGACCGTGTTGCTCATTTGTCCGCTGGTATCGCCGATCAGATTGCCGACATCAGCGAAATGCCCGGCTTCATATTCGCTCATGGGCTTGGTCCCGTCAAAGAGCACATCGCCGTTCCGGTCTGTGACCCTGCCGTAGCCGGTCTGTCCGGATTTTGCCATATAGAATGCCGAGCGCGTGACCAGCACATAGATCAGATACACCAGCGCCAGCAGGAATGCTGCGAGCAGCAAGGCTGTTCCGCGGCCTGCTCTGCGCATGCTGCGCGGCGGAGAAACGTCGAGCGGCGGGACCTGAATGATCCGCGGCTGCCCGGGTGTTTGCGGAGTGATCCTGGGCATTATGCTTTGCCCCCTTTCCGGAGCTGCGCCGCACTGCGTCCGGTCAGGACAGGAGCCTGCGCGGCCTTGAGGAAGCCCGCCATGATCCCGCTTGCGAGCATCGAGCTGCCGCCCTGCGAGATGAACGGGATCGTAACGCCCGTGAACGGGATCAGGTTGCAGGAGCCAAAGATATTCAGCGTCATCTGCACCATGAACATCGCCGCAACGCCGAGCGCGAGCCCGGAGTGGTAGTAGCTGCGCGGCGGAACGGTCAGGAGCGCGGCGGGGAGGAACAGCACCAGCACGACCGTCATGATCGCGGTGAACAGTCCCCATTCCTCACAGATCGTTGAGAATACGATATCGGTGCGGGAGGCCGCGACATTGACCAGTGTACCGTTTCCGGCGCCCTTGCCGAACCAGCCGCCCTCTGCAATCGCCGTCAGTGCCTTGACCTGCTGATAGCCGCTGCCGGACATGTCCGACCAGATATCGGTATGCAGTCTGTCCTGCACATAGGCCGGTGCCAGATGCCATGCCGTCAGCACAACAAATACCGCACCGATGATCAGCACGACCGTCAGACGCACGGAAATTTTCTCGCGCAGATACATGAACCGCAGCAGCAAGGCGCAGCCTGCCGCTGCCGCAAAGGTCGGCAGGGAGCCCAGGTCACGGCTGTACCACTGCAATCCGGCAATGACCGCCGTGCAGAACAGCAGCATCAGGTTGTCCGGGACGAAATGCCAGCCGCCGATCTCTGATTTTCTGAGCTGTGTGCGGATCGAACTGGCGCAGATCAGCACGAACACCGGCTTGACGAATTCCGAGGGCTGAATCGTGATGAATCCCAGGTCGATCCAGATGCCGCGGGAGCCGGTTAAGAAGAAGATTGCGATGACCAGTGCGAAGAAGCTGCCGTACCAGAGCGGCTTCAGCTTTTCGGCACGGTAGGGATTCCGCACCAGAACGTATGAGATCTGGCACATCAGAAATGCCGCGATGCCGAACACAAAATGCTTCAGTGCAAATTCCAGTCCGCCGAAGCAGGATTGGTAGATCGTGCTCATGCCGAGTACGAGCAGCAGTACGGTATCGACCGTGCAGGATTCCTGTGCAACGAATTGCAGCACGATTGCGCCGACGAAATCGGAGATCAGCACGACGCAGGCGAGCTTCAGCACTTCAACCGTCAGACCGAATGACAGCAGCACCAGCAGCAGCATGGCCGTATGCGCGAGCAGCACCAGCAAAAGCAAAAACGGGTGCGAGACAGGGTTGGTGTTTGTTCTGCTCATGCGGTCACGCCCTTTCCGGTGCCGCGGACGACCGTCAGGCGGCGTTTGCCGATCTGGATCTGGTCATTCTGCCGGAGGATGCGCGGCTGTGTGATGCGTCTGCCGTTGACGAGAATGCCGTTCTGAGCTCCGATATCCTCGATTGTCCACTGGCCGTTCGAGAGTGTCAGCAGCGCATGAAAGCGCGATATTTCGTTGTCATCGAAGCGGATATCCGCAGCGGGGTGCCGGCCGATCAGAATTTCGGCAGCGCCGAGCGGGAAGAAGGTTGTACCCATTGCGAGCATATAGCCTCTGCCCTCACGCGCCCAGAGCCGGTCGCCGCGTCTGCGCTCTCTGCCGGCGGCGATCAGGATGATGAGCGCACAGAAATCGACGAAGATCACGGCAAAGGCGGTCAGTGCTTCCCGCAGATAGGGATATTTTTCAAACAGTGCCGTTAAATCCATGTGGGGTTGCTCCTTTCTGTCTGTTTTCTATCTTATCAGTATACCATATATACGCAGAATTTGTCAAGCATGCATTGCGGGCATTCATTGTTTGCTGTGTCATCACCTGCATAAAGTTGCGGCAGGGTGCCGCAAATGCGCCGCCGAATCTCTTTCTGATGCAAAAATCAGAAAAACATGCTGTTCCGGGATTGACTTAATTCACAAAATATGCTATAATTAAGTTTGATTATTCATCTACTATTTAGGGCTGCCCGATCGGGTAGTCCGGAGAGGACGCGGAGCCATGTTTGATGCGGCTGACGGCTTTTTTCATCTGCTGTTCGCAAACTGCGATGACGATTATTACACGCCCGGCTATATCCGGATGCACTTCCTGTCATACCTTCGCTGGCAGATGTACAGCGCGGGCTTCCGCAATGTCTTTCTGCTGTTCCCTGCGGAGAAAAGCTGCGCAGAGGATTATCAGATGCAGTGGGTCGGCAGCCAGAGCTACGGGCTGCTGATGAATGAGCAGAAAAAAGGCTTTTTTTCCTCCATTTTCAAAAGCAAGACCGATGACAGTACCCTCACGGACTGCGCGATCGACCGCGAGCTGCTCTCGGAGGATCAGCTTGCCGAGCGCCTCTGCTCCGTTCTCAGTGCGATGAAGGGCAGCACGGCTGTCGCGATGCCTGCGGTACTGCTCGAAAAGCTCACGCAGCAGAATGAAAGGCTGCTGCCGCTGCTTGCCGGACAGGCTCACCGCCGCGGCAGTGTCATGATCCTGACGGTGCAGCCAAAGGCCTCGGAGGCTGATGCGCTGTTCCGCATCCCCAATGCCGAGATGCGCGGGGCGGATCTGCCGCCGGGCTTCCTTTGCAGACCCGACCTCTTTCCGGAGATCGCCGATGCACTCCGGAATCAGACTGTCTACCGCATCGACCGCTATGCGGCTGTGCAGCAGGCGCTCGGCCCGCGTATGCTCTGCTGGAACAGTCTGAGCTATGCGGCTGTGCAGGCGGCTGTGCGGTATGCCTATATCCGGCACCCCGAGCAGCAGGACTGCGGCAGCGCCGATGTTGCGGCAGCGATCCTCTGGGCGTGGCACACCGACCCGTATTTCCGCGACCGGCATTTTCAGCTCGGCTGCCGGGAGAATCCCCTCCGTAAGCGCAGTATCCTCACGGATAATCTCAGCGATCCGGCATTCCGGCTGCGGCTGGCAGAGACTGTGCAGCAGGAAATGCTCACCGATCCTGTACAGTTTGTATCGCAGTTTCCGGACGTCCCGCCGCTGTGCATCCGGCGCGCAGAAACTGCACAGGATATCGTCGGCATCCTGACGCAGTACCGCGCACTGCTGCGGGGGCATGAGAGCCTGCTTGAGCCCGAGGAGCTCCGCAGCCTGATCGAAATGACCGAGGAATTCCGCATGCCGGATTTCCTGCATGCCCATAACGCGAGCGAGCCGACCTTCTGTAAATTCCGCAGCGCGGAGAGCAGAAAGCCGTTTACGGATCTGTTCAATTCACTGCGCGGCAAGGACGACTGGAACGGCTGGGACAGCGGTATCATGTATCTGCTGTTTATTCTGTTTACGATGTGCAGACAGGATGCCAAAGCCAGACCCGGCACCGACGACTATCACCTCACATATGACAAAATCTTTCTCAAAACGGCGGAGGCCGTGCGCTTCTGCATGATAAAATCTGCGGAGGCACCCTTTGAGGCCGAGGAGGCTGCGCATTTTACACAGAAAACCGCGGAGGTATTCCGCGGCGGAGATTATAATACGATCCGGAATTATCCGATCAGATAAAAGGGAGTACGGCAGGAATGATCAATATCGGCATTGACTTCGGAAGCACCTACACAATGGTTTCGGTCTATGAGGGCGATGCCCCCTCGACTGTTCAGCCGGACGGGCTGTCCTACAGCTACCCGTCTGTTGTGGTCTACGATAAACGAAAGAAAAAATACATCTGCGGCAAGGCGGCACGCTCGAAGATCGGCAGCAGCCAGACGATCGCGTTCCGCGGCTTCAAAATGCTGCTGAATCAGCAGATGAGCGCGGAAAATCTTGCGCTGCGCGGCTATGACAGCGAGCATACCCCCGAGCGCATCACGGAGGAATTCCTGCGCTATGTCATCTCCAATACGCTGCGCGTCCGGGGCGAGGATAAGGTCGGAACGGCAGTCATCGGTGCGCCGGAATGCTGGTTCCAGAGCCTCCGCACCGTCGATGCCCGCGGTACGCTCCGCGAAATTTGCAGCGGCATGACCGATCTGGTCGAGCGGGTGCGCATCGTCAGTGAGCCGACAAACGCTGCAGCCTTCTGTGTCTGGAATTATGAGCAGACGTATCATGAGCCGCTCAACGGCAAGATCCTCGTCGTCGATTACGGCGGCGGCACGCTCGATACCGCGCTGGTCGATGTGCGGCAGAACGGCGGGAAAATGCAGATCAAGCCGGAAATGCGCAGCGGCGCGGGCGAAAACCGCGACAACGAGATCGGCGAGGCCGGCATTGCCTTTCAGGAGGCTGTCGCCCGCACGGCAATCGCCGAGGCAGCAGGCATCCGGGCTGCGGAGATCCCGTATGATTCGCATTTCAACCAGTTCCTGAAATCACTGGAGGAGCAGCTTCTCTCGGCCACCGCTGAGATCGCCGAAACAATGGACGAATTCAGCTTTGACCCCGAGGGTCTGCGCGATGAGCTGTTCTGCGATATCGAATATCACGGGGAGCCCGTTGAGATCAACTACTATCAGCTCTATGCCTGCTATCATGCGGTCATCGCACCGGTGCTTCAGCGCGTGCTCGATGAAACAACTGCGGATATGAAGGATATCTCCAGGCTCCGCATCGCACTGGTCGGCGGCTTCTGCAATTTCTACCTTGTCCGCAAGCAGATCTATGATTATTTCAAGATCGCGCAGATCGACGAACGCACCAAGGGGATGATCCGCGAGGAGGAGCAGCGGGAGACTGCGATCGCACACGGCGCGGCGCTGTTCGCGGACAATGTGCTCACCGTCTGCAATATCGCACAGTTCTCGATCGGGACCTATGCCCGCTATCCGGACGGCTCCCTGTTCAACCGCTTTGCGATCAATTTCGGACAGGAGATCGTCGCGGACCGCGTGTATTTTGCACTGGATGACAATGGCGCACCGTTCCATATGATCGCCGGGAAAATCGACAAATTCCTGCTGAACTTCAGCAAGCGCCCCGAAACCGCCATGCCGATGAAGCCAAGGCCGGAATTCGCTGCGCAGCTCAAGTCGATCCGGGCGGGATATGTTGTGGTGATCGGCTTTTCGATGGATGCGGGGGAGCGGATCACGGTGCATGTGTATAATTATGACATGAATCTCGAACGGCGCGAGGAGAAGCCGATCGCGTCCCTGCGGCTCTCCACGCTGAAGGATATGTTCGAGAACATCGTACTGAGCGAACCGGGAGGCGCTTGATGTGATCTTTTCAAGAACGAAGCAAAGCCTGCAGAATTTGCAGCGGCAGAGCAGCCTCACGCTCGGTGAGATGTTTGCCGTCGTGCAGGATGTCATGCAGGATGTACAGGATGAGACAGGCAGCGGCCCGGCACAGCTCCCGCCCGATGACACCGCACTGCAAAAGTGGCGGACAATCGCGCACGCACTGCTCCGGATGCCGATGGAGGATGCCGCCGTGCAGCTCTCCGAGAAGCAGCAGCAGCGCATGCGGAGTCTTCAGCAGGAGCTCACGGAGCGCCATGCCGGAACCGCCGGCCTGGAGGCGGAGCTCGCACGCGGCACGGCAGAGCTGGAGCAGCTCCGTGCGCAGGCGGATTCCCTGCAAAAGCTGAAGCAGGCGCGGGAATCGCAGAGCGCCGATCTCGCGGATGCGCGCAGGGCGGTCGCCGAGATGCAGAGGGAACTCGATGCCATGCCGCAGACCGATGCGGATGTGCTCGCGGCGCAGCGGGCTGCCGTTGAACAGGAAATACAGAGCCGGAAGCAGCAGCAGACGGAGCTGGAAGCATTAAGGGCGCAGGCTGCTGAGATGCAGTCACAGGCCGATGCCGCACAGAACGAGCGGGATGCCGCGGAGGATGCACTGAACCGTCTGCGGCAGCAGCTTCAGGATCTGCACGGCGAAGCGGAAACGATGCACAAGGAGCGGGAACTGATCGCGGCAGAGAAAATCCCCGCAGCACAGCGTGCGCTGGATGATGCGCAGAATGCGCTGAACGAACAACATGACGCGCTGGAGCGGGTCAGCAGCGAAAAAGCCGGCCTGGAGGATGCTGCCGCAGAAGCAGAAAGCCGTCTGGCTGCACTGAATGAACAGTGCAGCGGGATCCGGGAGAAAATCGAGCGGCAAAAGGCTGAGGAGGCCGCCGCCGAAGCGGCATATACCGCGGCAGAACAGGAGCTTCAGCGGCATGAGCAGGCTGCGCAGGCCGCCCGCATGCAGCGCGAGGAAGCGCAGGCCGCGCTCCTTCGGATCCGCGAGGAGACTGACACGCTCGATACAGAGGCGCTCCCCGAGGCACAGAAGCTGTATGCAGAGGCGCTGAATGCGCTGAACGGCAGAAAGGCCGATCTGAAGCAGAAGGAGGAAGAAACCGCCCGCTTGCAGGCGCTTGCCGCAGAACAGGACGAGGCACTCCATGCACAGCATGAACAGGAGGCGGAATTGCAGCGGAGGATGCAGCAGCAGCAGACGGAGCTGGCCAATGCAAAAGAGGCGCTGGATACTGCGAATCAGCAGTATCAGGTTATCTCACAGAATGTGAGTGACGTGCGGATGAAGCGTGATGAGGCGGAGGCGCAGCAGCGGGAAATCATGGATGAATGCAGCGCACTGGAGCAGCTCGCTGCGGAGGCTGAGCAGAAGCGTGACGATGCCGCCGCAGAGCGCGATGCACTGCGGGAAAAGCTCGGGCAGCTCCATGCGGAGGCAGAGGAAATGCAGTCCGCGAAGGAAGCCGTGCAGGATGAGCATGATGCCGCAGCGGAGGAGCACGGTCGTCTGAAGGCTGCACTCGATGCCGCAAATGCCGAAACGGAACAGCTCCGCAATGAGGCCGGGCAGATGCGCACGGCACTTCAGCAGTCCGAAGCGGAGTGCGAGAGCCTGCGGGCGCTGGAAACCGAGCTGAAGCAGAAAAATGACACATGCAGCAGCGAAAAGGCCAAGCTCAAATACAGCATCCGCTATCAGGAGGAGCAGAAGGCAAAGCTGCTTGAGGAAACCGTCGCACTCGAACAGGCGCTCGCCGATGTGCAGCAGGAATATGATGCCGCAGCAGCCGTGCAGCAGGAGAAAGCACAGACCCGTGATGCGCTGCAAACCGAGATCGGACAGAAGCAGGCGGAGGCTGAGCAGGTCGAGGCCGAGATCCGGCAGCTCGGCGAGCAGCAGCAGAATCTCATCCGCGAGATCAACGAGAAGCAGCATATGCGCGACAATTCCGATGCCGCACAGCTTCAGGAGCAGCTCAGCGCACTGAATGACGAGCTTGCAGCGCTGAAGCAGGCGCATGACGATACACAGGCGCAGATCGGCACCGTGACGCAGGAGATCGAGGGCGTGCGGGTCAGTGCGCGGAACGCCGCACAGCAGTACGAAAGCCTCAGAAAACAGGCAGAGGACGAAAAAGCAAGGCTCTATGAGCTTGAATCGGATTCCCGCACGGTGAAGCAGCAGCTCGAGACTTATACGGCCGATATCGCCGAATTCCAAAAGGCCTTCAATCCCGAGCAGTATGCTGCGATGAAGCAGGAGATCCGGCGCTGTGATGCCGTGCTTCAGATCTATCGGGATGCGGTCGCGGATCTTTGCGGCAAAAATATCCCCGTGGAGTATTTCGCACAGGAGGGCATGCCGCGGCTGAAGGAAAAGCAGGAATTTTTGCAGCAGCAGCTTGACAGCATTTCAACTGCCATGACCGGGCTGCAAACTGAATATATCCGCGTGATCGAGGAAACAGAAAGCAGGGTGAATCAATATGGAATGTAACTGCTGTCATGCAGCGGTCGCAGAGGGCGTTGCGAAATGCCCCTCCTGCGGTTTTCCGGTGCTGGCCGCCGGCGACGGCTCACCGGAATACAACAGAATTCTCACGGAATTCCGCAGTAAAAGACTCTCGCAGATCATCATTGAGATGCAGGTCTACAGCTATGAGGTCAGCAGCTCCGGTGTCAGCGAGGCCGGCTCTGCGTGGCATACGGTCGGGCTTGCCTCCGCACTGAAAGCGGGAGAGGTGGTCTGGTCCGATCTGGACTGCGAGGCACTGCCCTCTGACCGCAGCTTTACGGTGCGGCTCCGCATCCGGAACGGCGGGACGCAGCGGGAGCAGGCGGTCACGTTCTCGCCGGGACGTACCGTAAGCCGCTCGTGCATCGGGCTTGCGGGCGAGGATGTGTTCACATTCCGGCTGGCCGTCGGCAGCAAGGACGACTACATTCTGTCGGACACGATCAGGATGTTATCATAATATCATACGGAGGAAAATTTTATGGGACTGTTCGGAAAGAAGAAAAATACCGGCACGGCACCGATCCCGGAGCCCGCTGCACCGCTTGAACCGACGATTCAGGAGGAGCAGCAGGGCATGAAGGATGCCCGCATCAAGCTCGACGATCTGATCGAGGAGCTGACAGAGCTTCAGTCACCGGCATTTCACGATGCGATGGCCAATTCCGCCCGGGACAATGAGGCAACGGCCGATGCAAACCGCGCTGCACTGGAGGCTGCAAGGGAGGAGCATCCCGAAACGGCATTCAAGCTCGAACGCCGGGCGCATCTGGAGGATGATCTCTATATCCTGCCGACGGAGCTTCAGGCGTACCGCAATCAGGTCGATGCGCTGATCGGCGTATACAAGTCCTATTCGGCTGCGGAAACCCGCCTGCTGGGTGCGGACGAGATCGACCCGTTGATCCGCCCGTATATCCGGAAATTCCGCGAGGCACTGGAGGACGGTCAGAAGCTGAAGGCCGATGTCTGCTGGGATGTGCTGAAATATGCGGTGTTTGTCGTGCATAACAGAGCCCCCGAGGGCAGAGATGACGAGGAGCGCAGAAAGAGCCTCGAACGCCGCAAGGACGTCATCCAAAAGACCTTCTGGGCGGCGATCCAGACCGCCGATAAGATCTACGGCGATGTGGCTTCGCTGAATACGGTTGAGGGCAACTACGAGAAGGTCATGAACGAATACAGGGATGCCGATCAGATTCTCTCCTCGGTCCCCGACGAATACCAGGAGGAATTTGAAACACTCGGCTTCAGCGGCGTGATGGAAAAATATCCGATCGGACACCCGATCCGGCCGTTCCTCGATCAGGAGCTTTCTGCGAGAACCTATCTCTCGCAGGTCGAGCTTCAGGGACTGGAGATCGAGCGCAGAGAGGCCGATATCATGAAGCTCCGTTCGCAGCTCACAACCTTCCTCGGCGAGGCGAGAAAGCGCTTCAATGAGCAGGGCGAGACTTACAGCGAGGAGGAGGTCGCAAGAGAACTCAACCGCATCACCGAGCAGACCATTCAGGATATCAATGAGATGTACCGGCAGGAGATGCAGGCTTATGAGATGAGCCGCCGCCTGTCGAGCCTGGTCGCAGCCGCGGCAAGCAATGAGGAATGGGGCAAGGCTGCGGTCGAATCCCGCGAGCACAGACAGCTCCGCAAGGACATGGAAAAGGCAAATGAGAATTTCCAGAAGGAATTTGCCGAAAAAATGAAGGCGCCGGCGATCGAAAATGAGCCGCAGACGGTTGAAAACGATGAGGATAACCGCATTCTCGCCGATATGGGCTGATGCGAAGAAAGGAGAATCTGAACGATGTTTGACGAATTCCGCATGAAGCGCGAAGCGAAGAAGGTCAAGAAGGCCGCTGATAAAGAGGACAGACGCCTCGATACCCTGGAGGATCTGAACAATGCCCGCATGGAGGCTGCAAGCCGCAAGCGCGAGCAGGTCAAGCGTGCCTCCGATCTCGATTTCGTAGACCGGCAGCTCTCCAAAACCGAGCTGATCGAGCAGGTCGATAAGGCAAAGGGGGAGATGTGGGTCATCAAGGATCAGCTCGCCGATATCATCTACTCCGCACAGAAGGAGATCGCCTTCCGCCAGAAGCAGCCGGCTTCCCCCGGGCGCGATGCGCAGCTCCGCAAGCTCGAAACCAAATGGAAAAATGCATACTATGCGCTGGCACTGGTGCAGCAGACGCTCGAACGGCTGAAGGAAATGCCGCAGGAGCATGAGTGGCGGCAGATCATGCGCGACCTCACAAAGGGCTACAAGACGATCAATGCGATCTCGACAGGCTCAGACTGGATGACGCGCATCTCGCTCTGGTATCAGAAGTTCAAGTTCGGCATCAAGAGCGATGTGTCTGCGATCAATTCCGAGCGCTATTTCATGACGCCGATCGACAAGCTCATGGAGGAGGAGGGACTGTCCGAATCCGCAACGGATCTGCTCGTGACTGCTCAGAACGGCGATATGCAGGGGCTGAGCAAGGAGGCCATTGAGGATGCCGCAAAGAACGGGGTGTTCCTCAGCGTGCAGCCCGCAGAGCTGGTCAGGGCGACCGAGGATGCCGAGAAGGAAATGGCAGCGCACGGCCAGACCGCACCGGTCACGCTCAGCAATATTGACATGACGACCGCGGAACTCGAAGGCGCCAATGCCGCCGCGTGTCTGGATTATATCAAAAATCACTGATGAACGGAGGCGTATATCGCTATGGAAAGTAAATTCACGACCAATTTCCTGAAAAAGGAAACGATGAGTGCAAATTACCAGAAGCAGGCAAGAGCCTGCCGCGCGCAGAATAACAATGCAGCAAGCGAGCAGGAGTGCCGATTCCTGCAAATGGCCGCTGATCTCGAATTTGAAATGGCGCAGATCTCGATCGGCGCAGAGCAGGCACGCCATGCCCGCGAGAAGAACCGCCTGGATTATGAGATCATGAAGATCCGGCAGGAGCTGAACCCGGCCGCCTCGAAGGGCGATGCCGGGAAAAAGGACGGCGATGCGCCCAAGGATGAAAAGACCAAGGACGAGGAGGCGCTTGACCGCACTGCCAGAACATGGTACAAGGAGGCGCCGCGCCATTCCTTTGAGGATGTGTCCGGTATGGTCGAGCTGAAGAAGAAGCTCCAGGCCTGCCTTTCCGATGCGAAGTCCGAGGAGCTCATGGACTACCTCCAGATCCCGCATCTGAATTCGTATTTCTTTGTCGGCCCTCCCGGCTGTGGCAAGACCTACATCATCGAGGCCTTTGCGCATGAGCTCATGGAGAAGGACTACAAGTATCTTTCGCTTCAGGGCTCCGATATCATCAGCCGCTATGTCGGCGATGCGGAGAAGATCGTGACGAGACTGTTCGAGGAGGCTGAGAAGAATGCCCCCTGCATCGTGTTCATCGACGAGATCGACAGCGTGTGCAAGAACCGCTCTCTGCCCAATCTGCCCGAATACGCCGCAAATATCACGACCTCCTTCCTGACCGGCTTCAACCGCATCCACAGCTCGGATTCCAAGGTCATCTTCATCGGTGCAACAAACTATCCGCAGCGTGTGGATTCCGCAATGCTCGACCGTGTGGAGGTCATTGAAGTGCCGCTGCCCGACCTTGAGGCAAGAGAGGCCGCACTCCGCAAGCGCTTCGAGAATATTCTCATCAGCGAAAAGGGCCTCAGCTACGGCGAAATGGCTGCCGCGATCCCGGAATACAACTACCGTGACATCGAGCGCCTCTCGACCCGCATCAAGCGCGAGGCATTCAAGGATGTGCTGGAGCAGTACGACAACCAGTTTGCCGCGATCGGCGCCCTGCGCAGCGGCTCCTATCAGCTCACCCGCGAAAAGTGGGAGCAGGCCCTCTCGAAGTTCAAGCCCTCGCCGAAGAAGGATATCCTCGATGCGATCGCAGACTGGAAGCGCCGCAACCTCAATGATGATGACGAACTGCTGGACGATGAGGACGTCGAGCCGCAGCAGATGCAGGACTAAGCTGCTATGGCTGAACGGTTCACCTTTGACCCGGAGAGCTGCTATGCCGACCTGAACCTGTCGCCCGATCCCGAATGGGAGCTCGACACGCTGATCGGCCGCGCCGGACATGCGCGCATCCTTTTGGGCTCACTGCCCTATCTGGATGACAGCGAGCAGCCGGTCTCTTTTCACCCGTTCCAGATAAATGCGCCGGCATTTACACCCGGCCGCGCCTTCCTGTTCACCGGACAGGAGGGCTGCGGCAAGCGTGCGCTCGATACTGCCTTTGCATTCCGCGTATTCGATGACTACGGAAAGGACAGCTTCCGCTGCTACCGCATCCCGCTGAAGCGCATTTGCGGCAGCACGAAGGAGGAGACTGTGCAGCGCATGGATGCAATGCTTTCCGCACTGGATGTGCTCCGGAAGAAGGAAAGCTACAGTGAGGTCTGTCTGTATCTGTCGCTCGGCGATCTGAAGCCGGTGCTGCGGAAAAAGCGCTTTGCGGAGCGGTTTGCAGACTGGCTGGAGCAGGTGCTCAGCTCCCCCGACGGCATGTGCATCGTCACGGCATATTATGAGGGAGAGCAGGGCGATCTGCCGGGCTGTCTGCGCCGGTTATTTACCGTTCTGCATCTCGATCCGCCGGACACAGCACAGCGCCGGACGTTTTTCACGATGATGACGAAGCGCTATCCGCTTGTGATCTCGGAAATGCAGCCGGAGGAATTCGCAGACAAGACGGAGGGCTTCAGCTTCCGCATGCTGCGCCGGATCTCGGATCTGTACTTCTCGTGGACAATGGCCGCACTTCAGGAGGAGGGCTGTCAGCCGGAGGATTTTATCAGCGGCAAGGCGCTGCGGTCGTTCACGGTCCCGGCAAAGGTCAGCGGGTTTATTTTGCAGAATGTACGTGCAGAGCTGCGGCACCGTAAGCCGCGGGTGCCCGGTGAGATGCTGTTTGCGGCACGCACGCCGGGAGATTTTCCGCATTCTGCACCGCCGCCTCCGCCGGAGCGCCCGGAGGAACCGCCGCAGGAACAGAAGCATGACAAGGAGCCGGTCAAATCCGTTGCGCAGACGCTTGACCGTCCCTCTGCCGTGCGGGAATTTGCAAAGTCGCTGCGGCCGGTTTGCAGGCTTCAGGTCAATGCGACTGAGCATAACGGCTATCCGCGCCCGAATGTTCAGGCAGGGGAGCAGCCGCTCGAAAACTGACAGCATACAGATCGCCTCCGGGTAAAGGGCGATGCTGATATAGAAGTTTTATGCCATAGTATTTCTGATATGCGGTCAGAAGTACTATGGCGTTTCTATTGCCAGTGCAGATATGTTATGCTATAATTGTTACGAACATAAATCGGAATTTGTCGGCAGTGCCGACAGCCGTTATTCTAAAGCTTTCCGGAAGCGTTATGCGCATCTTTCAGTACACTGGTTTT
>CAMNJD010000562.1 GCA_946540705.1 uncultured Ruminococcus sp.
TTGGGGGAAGAAACCCCGAAGGGGGTGTCTTCCCCCATTCACCGATCTTTTGCACCGCTGAATACAAAAATGCAAAATGCAAATCCATATTTATAACTCCCCGATTCAGCCACTCCCTGCGCCGCTTACCGGGAACCGTGCGCGCGGCCGTGCCTTTCGCATTATGCCGGCGAAGGCTCCCCGCTATGCTCCCCGCCCGGAAGTTCAAGAAGTATGCGCGCAACACGCTGTTCCTGCATCTGCAATACCTGCATCCGGAACCACTCCCCGCTGACGCTTTCCCCGACTGCCGCAATGTGTCCCGCAAGCTCCGTGAACCAGCCGCCGACGGATGTGCATTCAGTCACAATCCTGCCGTCGGGCAGCTCCAGTCTGTCACAGAGTTCGGAGATCGACAGCTCGCCGGATACTTCATATTTCCCCTCACCGCGCTTCACAAGCGTCGGCACAACCTCGTCTGCCTCGTCATAGATCTCGCCGACCAGCTCCTCGATGATGTCCTCCAGTGTCACAATGCCCTCGGTGCCGCCGTATTGATCGACCACGACCGCGATATGCGATTTCGAGCGCTGCATCTGCCGCATCGCCTCGCTGATGCGGGCAAACTCCGGCAGGCGGATGATGCTTTTGATGATCGGACGGATGCTCCGGCCGCCCTGTGCGAGCAGCCCGAAGAAGTCCTTTTCGGTGATGAAGCCGATGATATCGTCGATCGTTTCATCATAGACCGGCAGACGGGAATAGCGCTCTGAGAGGAAAATCTCCCGCACAGTGCCGATCGGCGTATCCTTCGCGATTGCCGTGATATTCACACGCGGCACCAGCACATCCGTCACCGGAATCTCGTCAAATTCAAGCGCAGAGCGAACCAGATCGCTCTCCTGCTCCTCCAGGACGCCCTCCTCCTCGATCTGCTCGACGATGACCTTCAGCTCATCCTCGGTGACGGAGGGTTCGCCGCCCTTGCTCTGCACGAGCCGTGAAAGCTGATTGAACAGCCAGATCAGCGGCTTCAGCAGGAAAATCAGCGCGGAAAGCGGTGCCGTAAAGAGGCGGACAAGCTGCTCCGCGTGGGATTTGGCGTAGGATTTGGGGAGGATCTCGCCGAATATCAGCACGAGAACGGTCATCGCGGCGGTCGAGATGCCGACACCGCCCTTGCCGAACCAGAGCGTGAACAGAATCGTGCCGAGCGAGGCAGAGAGAATGTTGACGAGGTTATTGCCGATCAGAATGGCGGTGAGCGCCTGATCGAAGGCCTCCGCCAGCTTCAGTGCCTTTGCAGACTTTTTGTCACCCTGCTGAGCGGCAGCCTTCAGGCGGATTTTATTCACGCTGGAAAACGCTGTTTCGCATGCAGAAAACATGGCGGAGCAGCAGATCAGAATGAGGATCGCGGCAGCGTAGATCATGGAAATCCTTTCTTTCGGTATATTGTGTATCTGTGGCTGTCTGCACGACAGCGGATCCTGTTCCAAATTGCCGGGCACCGCCCGGTCGCGAAGCCCGCGTCCGGCAGTGCCCGGCAATTTGCTGAGAATATGCTCTTTCTTTCGCTGCGATTATGCGGTAAAGTGGAAGGTGATGATGTCGCCGTCGGCAACCTCATAGGTCTTGCCCTCCATGCGGACGAGTCCCTTTTCCTTGGCAGCGACCATATTGCCGTCACAGGCCATGAAGTCCGCAAAGGAGATGACCTCGGCGCGGATAAATCCCTTCTCAAAGTCGGAGTGGATCTTTCCGGCTGCCTGCGGCGCTCTCGTCCCCTTTCGGATCGTCCATGCACGGCACTCGTCGGCACCGCCGGTCAGAAACGAGATCAGTCCCAGCAGCGCATAGCCTGCGTGGATAATGCGGTTCAGGCCGGATTCCTGAAGTCCGAGTTCGGCGAGGAATTCCTTTTGCTCCTCCTCGCTCATATCGGAGATCTCCGCCTCGATCTGTGCGCAGATCGGGAACACGGCTGCATGCTCTGCATCGGCGATGGACTGCACGGCCTGAAAATGCGGATTCTGCTGCAAATCGCCGGAAAAATCTGCCTCAGAGAGATTTGCCGCATAGATGACCGGCTTTGCGGTCAGGAGCGGTGTTTCGAGGATCACGGCGCGCTCGTCCTCGGTGCAGTCGAAGCTGCGTGCGGGGAGGCCGTCGGAGAGATGCGCGAGCAGACGCCTGAGCAGCTCGGCATCCGCAAGATATTTCTTATCGCCCTTTGCGAGCTTCGCGGTCTTGTCGATGCGGCGCTCGATCAGCTCGATATCCGAGAAGATCAGCTCCAGATTGATGACCTCGATATCGCGCCGGGGGTCGATCGAGCCGTCCACATGAACGATATTGTCATCCTCAAAGCAGCGGACGACATGGATGATCGCATCGACCTCACGGATATCCGCAAGGAAGCGGTTGCCCAGTCCCTCACCCTTTGAGGCGCCCTTGACCAGACCGGCAATATCGACGAATTGCAGGGTCGCGGGGGTAAACTTCTTCGGCTGATAGATCTCCGCCAGCTTTTCGAGGCGGGCATCCGGTACGCTGACGATGCCGACATTCTTGTCGATCGTGCAGAACGGATAGTTCGCGGACTCAGCGCCCGCATTTGTCAGTGCATTGAACAGTGTGCTTTTGCCGACATTCGGCAGGCCGACCATTCCGAGCTTCATTGCTGCAAGTTCCTTCCTGTTTTCAGTTTCCGCTTCCTGCGGTGCGGGTGATCGTGAACGGCACGCGGTGCGCGACATACCAGTTTTCTTCCGCGGCATTCCAGTCACATTCATGATCGACGGCAATGCCGGTGACTGTGACGGTCTGTCCGGGTGTCACGCCGTCCACGTCGATTTCCGTGACGCAGTAGAGCCAATCCGGGTACTGCACGTCGGGATTGCCCCACGGACGCTCTCTCGCGACCATCACATTTCCGGCATCCGCAGCCGTATTTTCGATGTCCAGCACGCCCGAGAGGATCTCGCCCACGGGGATGCCTGCCGCCTGCATGATCTCCTCGGCAGAGATGACGATGCGGACATGCTCGGGCGCTGTTGAGGCGGAGGTGACAACGGAGGTGCTCTCCGCAGTTGTGATATCCGAGGCGGGCTCTGTCGGTACGGTTGTTTCATCCGAATACGCAGAGGTTTCGGCGGCAGAGGCCGCAGTCTGCTCCGTGACGGTCACGCGGGCTGTCGTGCCGGACTGCACCGGCTCCGAAGCGGTGGCAGTTGTCTCTGCGGGCGGCTCAGTCGGAGCGGTCGTTTCCGTCCGGGTGATTTCCGTCATCGGCTGATCTGCCGGCGCAGAGCCGGAGCTGCCGCATCCCGAGAGACTCAGCGGCAGACCCGTGCAAAGCATACACAGCACAAGGCTGCACAGAATATTTGGTTTGTATTTGCGCATATTGAATCATCCTTAGTAAGCACTGCCGTGCAAAAGCGGCGGCAGTGCAGGCTCACCGAAGGGTTCGCGGCAGAAAAGCGCTGCCGCAGAGGTATCATATGCCGTATGACCCGAGCCGGTGAATGCTCAGGCCACGTATTTTGTCAGCGTAAATTTACCGGTCTCCTCGATCTTGGCGATCTGCACGCCGGGATAATCGGGCGTATCCTCCAGCACCTTGACAAACACCGTGCCGGTCAGGACGACGGTTTTGCCGTGCGGCACATTCTGAATCTCGATCTCGGTGACATAATGCAGATCATGCCCCTCTGGGATCGTATAGAGCCCGTTGTCGCGATAGACATTGATATCGCCGTAGCTGACGGACAATGCATCGACATCCAGATAGCCGTAACTGAGATACATATCACTGAGCTTGGCGGCCTTGATGATCTCCTTTTTGGAGAAGCTCACGCTGGTCAGTTCATCTTTGCGGTAGGTGCGGGCGGTCAGGGCAGTGGTTGTTGTGGCGACCGTGCGGCGTGTCTGGACGCTTTCGATCATCATAGAACCGGTCGTTCCCTGTGCTGACTCCGCGGGCTCCGTGACCCGGAACATCGGGTCGCCCTCTGCCGACTGAATCGGCTCGCCGCAGGCCGCGAGCGGTACACAGAGCAGCGCAGCGATGCCCCATGCAAGAAAGGTTTTGATCTTCATGGATATTTCATGTCTCCGTCAGTTTTCTCATCCTGTGATTGCGGGCGCACATTTCATCAGCGCATGCCCGAATGCTTTTTCCTGATACAGTGCCGCAGCAGCAGAACACCTGCGGCCGCTCCGGCTGCCGCAGCGGCCAGACGCAGTGCATGCGCAGAGAGCGTCAGTTCCCGGCCGCGTGCCTTGAGGACGACTTTGCGTTCCTCATCCGGCCAGCCGTGCGGAAAAGCGATATTATGCCGCTGCGGATGCTCCTCCTCGTCGGGTTCATCGGGCGTGAGCGATTCGCAGAAGGACATGTTCATGTCAGGGATCCCGGCGACCGTACAGACAGCGCCGGAAGCGATAAAGCGGAAGGTCAGTGCCTCACCGGCCTGCGGCGCCGTAAACGGAACGGCAAAGAGCAGCCAGTGATTCTTTTGCAGGAGCGGCTTTGTGTGATCGCGGTTGAGGCGGAAGCTGAGGCGTTCCTCGCTGTCATCGCCGTAGATCTCGAGCATGCAGGTTTCATCGCCGCGGCTGTTTTCGCCGCCGTTGAGCCAGAAGCAGAAGCGATACTGCTGACCGGGCTCCAGCCAGCCTGTTTCGATCGGGATTTTGGAGATGATCGCAGTCCAGTCGCTGCCCCAGTCGCCGAGCTGCCATGCTTCAGCGGTTCTGCCGGAAAATCCGCGCACCTGAATCTGCGAAGCAGCATTGGTAGAGATCATACTGTCCGGTTCCCAGCGCTCCGGGCAGAAAAACAGATCAGCCATAACACAGCCCAACCTTTCGCATCCCGGCTCTGCCGGGCATTATCATACCTTATATTGTAACACAAACCGCCTCTGCCTGTCAAGCGGCGAACCGTACAATCACCGCCGCCGCCCCTCTCCGAAATCTATCTAAAAGCGCAAATTTCCCTCTTGTACCGACAAAAATCCCGCGCATCTGTTCTTCAGAATCTGACCGGTACATCAATATTCAGTCTGTCGAAAAAGGTATCGCTGCGCGATGATTGATATTGGGCTCCGCCCAAACCCGCCAAAGGGACATTGTCCCTTTGGAATCC
>CAMNJD010000563.1 GCA_946540705.1 uncultured Ruminococcus sp.
GTCCTCCTCCCCGCTGACGATGCCGTAATCGCAGACGAAGCTGATCTCATCCGCGTTGATTGCGGATCTGAACGCCGCGTCCTTCAGATTCTGTTTCTGATATTCCGCGTGCTTGAAATAATCCTCGTAGTTTGCGTTGTATGTGAAGCCCGTCGGGTTGTGCGCGTTCCACTTCGCATCGTAGATATCGATGCCGGCATCCTGCAGGACAAAGTCCGCGCTGTGCCAGAGCTCGTGATGCAGTGTGGTGTTGTAGCCTCCAATCGTGTCGATGCGGACCGCGACATTGTACCAGCCCTCGCTCTGCCATGTGAGACCGCCTGCCGCGATGCCGCCGTCCTGCTTGTTCGTGATATCGATCGGAACGAACACTCTGAGACCGTTCATGGCCGCGCCGCTGCGGGAGCTGCGGACATACTGTCTGAAAAAGTCCTTCGGATAACGGTTCAGCTGTTTTTCGATCGCGAGCAGCTTATCGCGGTAGGCGTTCACGCCGTAGCCTTCCTCCTCGCAGGAGGTCAGAATAAAGTTGTTCGGGCAGCCGTCCGTGAAGATCTCATTGCCGATCAGAACATGCACGCCGGTATTCTTCAGAATGCGCTCCGTGATCTCGTGCAGCGGCTCCAGCTCTTTGCCGAGCGCCTTGGTACTGACGGAAGCCATGCTGAAGTCATAGAGCTTGTCAAAGCTGCAGGTGATATCAGCCTGTGTTGGGTCGATCAGGAACATGCGCGTTCTCGCAGACGAACCGCTGCTTTCACTGACCGCCGCCGCCCAGAGACCGCTGTCCTTCAGCATGCAGCACCGCACCGCAAAGGGATTTGATTTGAGCGAGATCTCATTCTTTGCGCGTTTGCAGGTCTTCGTGTCAAAGAGCGTCAGGGACTTCGTGTTCCAGCTGTCCGAATCGACCGCCGCGATCAGAGCGGTGTCGGAATCCTGCGCGGTGAACAGGCTGAAAGCGCCTTCTGTGAGCTTGCATTCCGCCCGCAGACTGCCGCTGTGCAGATCGCTGATGACAGCGTTCGTAACGGAGCAGCCCTTCTCCTCGACATAAGCGGTCTTCGTGATGAGCATCGCACTGCCGGACACCGTGAGTTCGACCGGATAGGTCTGCGATTCCTCAAGGCTCCAGATATCCTTCGTCTTGCCGGATTGCCGGGCATGGATCGTGTTTCCGGCCGCGCCGTATTCTTTATCAAAGATGATGCCGTCCGCGAAGCAGCAGAAGCCGCCGTCGGAATAAGAAGAATTCGCCGCAGTGCGGAAGCTGCCGTCTCTGCTGAATGTATAGAGCGTATCTCTGGAATAGCCATAGACCGTGTCCGTCTTCTTTTCATACTGCGCAAACGCGTAGATCGGTGTTTTGTAATTCACCGCCTGCGCCTTTCCGGTCGTCAGATCGTAATAGACAAGCTCCGTGCCCTCAAAAGTGTCATACTGGCCAAAATCGCGCTGGGTGATCAGTTCGTTCTGTTTGCTGACGCCGAGGAACTCCTCACAGTTATATTTCAGCTTGAACGAGGTGACGAGCCTGTCCGCAGCGGTGTCGATGACATAGGCGGTCATGCCGCCGCCGTCGTTGCTGCAGCCGACGACTGCTCTGCCATTTCTGCCGTCCGTGACGGTGCAGAGATTGCCCTTTACAGAGAGCGCCGAAAGATCGCGGATCAGCTGTTTCTTCTGAGATTTCGGTGCTGTTGTCACGCTTTCGGAGGACTGTCCGCAGTTTGCGGCAGTGGTCACGGTCTGCGTTTCGGTCTGCCCGTTCTCTGCGGACGTATCGGAAACGGCATCTGTTTGCTGACCGGAGGCGGCTGTGCCGTCGGCGGAATCAGCAGCGGTAACGGTTTCCGCGGAGCCGGTCGCTGCTGCGGTCGTATCCGCGGCTTCGGAGCCGGTGCTTTCCGCGGGGGCGGAGGGAGCGGTCTGATCTGTTGTGGTGACGGAGCTGCTGTCCGCACAGCCTGTCAGGAGCAGCAGTGCCGCAGCCAGAATCGAAACTGTTTTTTTCATGGTATCATCTCTCGCTTTCTTTCTGTTTTCCGGAATCCGTTCCGGCCTTCAATACGATAGACAACACTTTCCCCCGCTGGATTACATGAGAAAAAAATAAAAATGCAGAGTTCGGACGATTCTCTTTCCGCTCCGACGGTGCATCATTTCCCGCATCTTTTTTCAGCGCATAGATTGCATAACAAGCAAGACGCCGCAGCATCTGTCGCTGCGGCGTGTTGTTGAGATACGTTATCTGCAAAAGATGCGGGGGCAGAAGCCCACGCATCGCACCGGTGTCAACGCGCTTTTCCCGCGTGATGACAGACTTTGCATAAGATTCCGCCTGCGTACCGGTTGCATTCAACGCAACCGGTACGCATTCTCTCAGCGCGGCGATAATCTCGTGCGAATGATCGGTGAGCTTTATCTCAAAATCCGCCATGATTCACCCGCTTTATTGCATGAAAAAACCGCCTTGACATATTTGCCGATCTCCGCATGCTCCTGCGCCTCGTCGGGGACACAGCAGCCGGATAACCGAATCTGCAAAAAGCAATCAGAAACGCCGGATATCCCGTGAGCGACCGTATACCGGAAAATTGAGAAAACGGCCGCCTCGCGCATGCGCACTCCCGTGATAAGAAACCAGACAACAGCGACCGGGGCCCCGGTCGTTTGCTGAAAAGCAAAGAATGTGACAAAGTCACAGCGTTTCGCCTCCCGCCTTCACATATATCTGCACCGGAGACAAATAAACCGATCTTCGGGAACGCCCCTTCACATCAGGCTGCATCCGGATGTGAAGGGGCATTTACGTGTTTCTGTCAGCGGCTCAGATCTGCGGTTTCAGTTTGCGTAATACATCCCTTTGAAAATACGGGAGCGGGCATCGCTGCCCGCTTTGATTATACACAAATCAGAGCGATATTTCAATCCCAATTACACTTTTCAGAGCGAATCAAAACAAAAACAGCACAAAATCCGGTTTTCGCCGCAATGCAGAAGCACCCCGCAGTCTTGACAAAGAATCTCTGATTCGCTATAATCATAGTAGTATCAATCGGAATACAGAGGAGAACGTGTCATGGATCAGAACAAAAAGATATCCAAAGCGGGCGCAGCGATCGTTACGGTGACAGTCTTTCTGTTTGCACTGTTTCTGATCATCAACGATTCTATGGGCAGTTTCTTTGTGTGCCTGATCCTGCCGCTCGGGTTCATTATGATGACGGCAGGTCTTCACAACGAATGCGAAAACGACCGCAAAGTCGCTGCAGATATCGGCATGGTCCTTGCGGCGGTGTACTGTGTGTTTATTATGCTGGTCTACTTTACACAGCTGACCACAGTAAAAAACGAACAGCTGACCGAACAGGCGGCAAAACTTCTGACCATGGGCAAATTAGGACTGATCTTCAACTTTGACCTGCTCGGCTACGGCATCATGGCGCTTTCGACTTTCTTCACGGGTCTTTCGATGAAAGCAAGGAACAAAGCGGACAGGTGGCTCAAAGCACTGATGATGATACACGGCGTGTTCTACTTCAGCTGCACGTTTCTGCCGATGACGGGAATATTCTCAAAGATGTCGTCTGACGGCGACGGTCTCGGCGGAAGGCTCGCGCTTGTTGCGTGGTGTGTGTATTTCCTTCCCGTCGGAATCCTGTCTTTTCTGCATTTCAGAAGTCCCTTTTCAGAATCGTGTTGCTGCGATAAATCAGTATGAAGGGGTGATTACTGTGTCGAACGATAAAAGCTTTGAATTGGATGAAATCATACGCTTTCTGAAAAAACGGGACTATTCCATCTTTGACTTTTACAGCGAATACAGCCCCGAAGATGCAGTGATTTACATAAAACACACATGCGATCTCTGTATCTGCAATGTATCGGACAATTCTATTCCGGAGCAAACAGTCATACAGGTGATCGATGTGCTGGAGCATCTGGATGAATGTATCGAACAGGCGTATGAATGGCTCGCTTTCGGTGAATGGGGCAAAGAATGGTACAAAGAAAAAGTAAGCAACCTTGACATTGTAAAAAAAAGATATAGAGTACTCGAGATTTGTTTCGGACTGAATGACTGGCCGGAATCCTTTCATAAGATATGTGAAGAATACTGTCGGGGTCCTGAACCGCAAAAGGGTGCCGATGTTTTTTCCATAGCATTCGATCATAGAGACTGTGATTCGGGCTTCAACGTCAAGTTCCTTTGCGCGGATCGGAGACCGTATAAGTACATGATATATGTCCGCTGATTGACCGCAGGAACACTTTTCTGAAAAGAGCGTTTCAGAAAAAGATGAAAAAGGCACCTGTTATTTCGCGGGAAACAGTTTCTGTGCCGGAATCAGAATGCCGACAACGGCAGGCATTCATGCAGACCTTGACATTCCTGCCGCGCAGTGCTATAATAGAGCTATCGGTAGTTTAATCAAAACAGCTGTCCTCAGCAGATGCGGCTTGCCGCCCGATGCCCGTATAACTCAACGTGAGAGATTCACGTTCGTCAAACGTGTTATGCGACGGTTCAACTCCGTCAACGGGCTTCTTGCATGACTGCCTTCTTCGGAGGGCAGTCCGTTTTATAATCCCGGAGGTGATATGATGAGCCAGGATCCTGCAAAATTCCAGAAACCGCAGATCTATTTCCCGAAGCTGTTTACTGCGGTATCACGCACAGTGCCGCATATAAAGATGACTGCGAAGGAGGCTGTTGCCGCGGGCTATTCCTTCCGCAAAAAGCGGCACAGCGTGAAGATCACCAAATACCGCGGAAAGCCGCAGATGCAGCTGAATATCCCTTATACCATCGACGGGATGCCTGTGGATGAGGTCTGTGCGCACACCTTTGCAGAAATGCCCTGCAATACGATCAATATCCACGGTAATATCCGCAAACTCGGGAAAGGTGTTTTCTATGACTGTACTGCGAAAACAGTGATATTTGAAGACGGTCTGACCGCATTGCACGAATATATTTTTTCCGATTGCGCATCTCTGGAACAGGTACACCTTCCGCTGACCCTGAGGTACATCGGAAAAAGATGCTTCATGCGCTGCAAAAACCTGAAATACATCGAATTACCGAAAAGCATCTGTGTCATGGAAGATCTGGCTTTCTGCGCATGCGGACTGGAAGGCTTCGGTGTGGAAGCACGCACACCGGGCATCTATAATGGAGAAGCCTTTTCCGTTACACCTTTGCTGAAAGAAAATCAGGTCGTATGTGCCTATCCGGATTCTTCAAACCTTACCGTGCTCCATGTCGGCGCTCCGTTCCGCCCGTACTCTGAATGCGGCGCTCCGATCAAATTCAAAGCCGATTCGGTCACATTCTGCCGCTGGTCTCTGCGGTGCTTCAGCATTGATCTGTCCGAGTGCAAAAAAGTCCGTTTCTGTCGGAATGCGGTTCGCGATGAACGGGAAAGAGAACGTGAAACGGTCGTCTACATTGTCAAACCCAGTCTCATGATACTTCCCGAAAGCGAAGAAAGCAAGCAGCATTATGCGTTTCCGAAACATGTCACAGCCGTCAATTATTTCTCTGAGAATGGGAGGCAGTACAAAGGTCCTGTTGAGATCGAATACGACGATGATGATGACAGCTGCGTCATCACGCCTGTTGCTGATTATCTTCCGGCACGGTCTGTCGTTGAGAGATGGGACAAAATCCGGATCGCCGGGCATGCGAAGGCAGACAGATATGCGGTCGAATTTTACCAGCTGCAGGAGATCACCTTTGATGATTTCCGCCCCGAGGACACGGTTTTCTCGCTGTTCTGCGTTGATCTGAGAAAGGTGTCCTTCCGGTACAAGGGGCAGATGTATACAAAGTATATCCCGCCCCAAGAGCTGGTATCCTATACCGTCCATACGATCATGACATTTGCTTTCGCGCCCTGCACTGTCCCCTGTGAAAACGGTTTTCGTCATACCGTCTATAACAGGCAGATCATAGACTCGGTCTTTCCGCATCGGCGGATCAACTCAGACAACAACAGAGCCCTTGCCATGCTGAGCGACAGAGAACATAAGAGAATGGGAGAAAGTCATTGGAAACAGAAGCACTATTTGAAAGTCACCAATACGATCAAGGCGCTCATTGCCGTAGATGTGCTGCGAAGTGACCGTCTCAGCCATGAACCGCCGGTTGACATGTACTATATTTTTCTGAAAAATCACAGCAGATACTGCCGCCGGTATTTCCGGAGGATCAGCGGCAAATATCCGGAATACCTGCAGGCGTTTGAAGCCATCATGTCAGATCACGGTGCGGATTCCTGATTCACAGTATTATGAACGGGGTCTCCCGCCCTCCGAAGTCGGCTTTCGGATTAGAAATAAGCAGAGAAGCGTAGCGGAATATGTCAGAATGTTCTGAAGCCCCTTAAGGTCCCAGAGATTGCCGAAAGGGTCATTCTGATTGAGGTTCTGCGCCATCATTGCTTCGCTGGTCAGCGCCACGCCGCCGCGGAAAGCCCTGCGGTTGATGCCGCCGAGCGAATTGGCAAAGGCGGAATAGGTCTCCCAGATGCTGTGCGGCAGCCCGCCGAGTGCTTTTTTGGCTTCGATGCGGTTGTTCTCGGTGTATTTCTCGAGATGGTTCAGATCGATCATGGCAATGCCTCCAATCCGGCAGCGTTCGGAATGCTGTTGCTGTGATGGCTCTCTTATATCACATCAGAAAGTGAAAATCAATGCCGGTAGAACCGCTCGCAGAAAAGAGGGAGCCCATCGGCTCCCTCTCAGTCTGCAGATAAAGTTGTCTTGGGCGGCTTCCTTCTAAGATAACTTTGTGTGACTTTGTCACAGACAAAAGCCGAAGAATCTGGTATGATAAAGACGCAAACCAAACCAGAAAGGAAGTCTTACTATGAAAGCAATCAAGGTCACAAAGCAGAATTTCGCGGAGGTTAGAACAAGCGAAAAGCCGGTCCTGCTCGATTTCTACGCAGACTGGTGCGGTCCCTGCCAGATGGTCTCGCCGCTTGTCGAGGAGATCGCCGCAGAGCATTCCGAGTTCACCGTCGGCAAGATCAATGTCGATGAGCAGCCGGAGCTTGCCGCAGCGTTCGGGGTCTCGAGCATCCCGATGCTTGTGGTGATGAAGGGCGGCAAAGTCGTCTCTCACGCCGTCGGCGCAAGACCGAAAGCCGCCATTCTGGACATGCTACAGCGTTAAATCCCGCAGCTTCTGTTTGTCGAGGATCCGGATGCCCTTGCGGGAGACCTCGAGGATCCCCTCGTTTGCAAAGTATTTCAGCATGCGGGAGACGACCTCGCGCGCAGACCCGATGTATCTTGCGATCTGCTCCTGCGTGAGTGAGATCGTGTCGGACGAGAGCCGCACCGATTCATCATGCAGGAAGATCGCAAGGCGCTTGTCCATGCTCATGAACAGCACCTGCTGCATGACCCACATCACATCGGAGAAGCGGGAAACAGCGGTCTCCAGCGCAAAGATGCGGATATCCGGGTATTTCTCCGACATCTGCTTGAATGCCGCGCCGCTCAGGACGACGCATTCGCTGTCCTCCTCCGCGTCGACGATCACCTCAAAGGTGATCGACTGCAGCACGCAGGAGGCGGACAGCATGCACATATCGCCCTTGTGCAGCCGGTAGAGCGTGATCTCCTTGCCGTCGTCAGACAGCATATAGGCGCGCAGACTGCCGGAGCAGACGAAGATCACGCCGGAGCAGTCGCTGCCGTTGTGCAGATTCGTCCCCTTCTCATACTGTCTTCTGACAGCGTGTTCGCAGAGAAAGCTGCGGTCGGCATCGGTGATCTGTTCCCAGAACGGGAATACTCTGATGAATACTTCTTCGATCATAACATTTCCTTTCGGAGGTGGCTCTATGAAAACCATCATCATCGGCGGTGTGGCGGGCGGTGCGTCCGCGGCAGCCAGACTGCGGCGTCTGAGAGAGCATGACGAGATCATCATGCTGGAGCGCGGCGGCGAGATCTCCTTCGCGAACTGCGGTCTGCCCTACTATATCGGCGGTGAGATCACGGACAGGAGAATGCTGACGCTGCAGACGCCGGAGAGCTTCCGCAGCCGGTTCAATATTGACGTGCGCACGCGGAACGAGGCGGTCGGCATCTCACCCGAAACGCATACGCTCACGGTGCGGGATCTGGAAACCGGAGCGCTGTACGAGGAACGCTATGACAGACTGATCCTGTCTCCCGGCGCAGAGCCGCTCCGCCCCGATATCGGCGGCATCGGTCTGCCCCATGTGTTCACGCTCCGCAACATCCCCGATACCGTGCGCATCAAGCAGTATATCGAGGAACAGAAGCCGCGGCGGGCTGTCGTTGTCGGCGGCGGGTATATCGGCGCGGAAATGGCGGAGAATCTCGCAAATGCCGGACTGGCGGTCTCCGTTGTCGAGCTTGCCGATCATCTGATCGCGCCGCTTGATTTTGATATGGCTGCCGACGTACATAGATATCTGCAGAGCAAAGGAATCTCTCTGTATCTGAACAACGGTGTCACGGAGATCACAGAGCAGGCGGTCACCTTGCGAAAAGGCAGCATCGAAGCCGATCTGGTGATCCTGTCGGTCGGTGTCCGGCCGGAAACCGCGCTTGCAAGGAATTGCGGCATCGCGGTCAACAGCCGCGGCAGCATCATCGTCAACAGCCGGATGCAGACGAACTTCCCCGATATCTACGCGGTCGGCGATGCAGTCGAGGTGCGGGATTATATCACGGGGGCGCCGGCATTTGTGCCGCTTGCGGGTCCCGCCAACAAGCAGGGGCGCATTGCCGCGGACAACATTGCCGGTCTGGATTCGGAATACACGGGCACGCAGGGCTCGGCGGTCCTGAAGCTGTTTGATATGACCGTCGCGACCACGGGAATGAACGAGCGCCGTGCACAGGCGGAAGGCATCGCCTATGACAAGGTCTACACGTATTCCGCCTCCCACGCAAGCTACTATCCGAACGCAAAGCAGATGTCTGTGAAGGTGCTCTGGGACAAACAGACGCTGAAGATCCTCGGCGCGCAGATCGTCGGCTTTGACGGCGTCGACAAGCGCATGGACGTGCTTGCGACGGCGATCCGGTTCGGTGCAAAGGTCACCGATCTGAAAGATCTGGAGCTCTGCTATGCGCCGCCCTTCGGCAGTGCCAAGGACCCCGTCAACATGGTCGGATTCACGGCGGAGAATGTCATCAACGGGACCGTGAAGCAGGTGTTCTGGCACGATGTCGAACAGCTGCCCCGTGACGGAAGCGTGTTCCTGCTCGATGTCCGCACGAGATCCGAAGCCGCCCGCGGCATGATCGACGGTGCGGTCAATATCCCGCTCGATACGCTCCGCGACAATCTGGAGCGGCTGCCGAAGGACAGACCGATCTATGTGAACTGCCACAGCGGGCAGCGCAGCTATCTGGCATGCCGCATCCTTGCCGCAAACGGCTTTGACTGCTATAACCTCGCAGGCGGCTGGCGGTTATATGAATCCGCGGTGCATGCCAAAAGCGTGCAGGAGTATGTCTGCATCAGGGACAAATAAATCTTCGGGAACTCCCCTTCACATCCGCGTGTGAGGGGGCGTTTCTGTATCGAGTCGCTCAGACTCCGCAGAACTCATTCTGCGTTCTTT
>CAMNJD010000564.1 GCA_946540705.1 uncultured Ruminococcus sp.
TCTGGATCGAAAATACAGCTCCAAAAGCGAGATCATTCCCAATATTCCGCTTGGCGAGAATGCCGATGTGATCTGGGCAGAGATCCTGCATAGCCGGCGTGAGCGCAGTATCGAGCTACCGCTTGTAAATGTAAACGGAGATGCATACTGGTATATCCTGACAAGAAAGATGATCTCTGCAAGCGAGGTGATCGTAGAAGAACTTCTGGAACAGGAAAACACTGCGGAGCCGCATACGAGTTCGGTATCAACGATCGAGGAAATCTATTATACCGGATTTATGGAGGGCGCTCAGATCTCCGTGCAGGATGCAATGAAATTCCTGCAAAGCGGTGAAGAACCGGAAAGTGTAGAGGAACTGATCCTGCTGAACAGCAGACAGGCTGCCGGTTTTGCGGCAGAAAATATGTACCACGCCATAGACAGCAATTATCTGCACAATCTTGCTTATTTCCTTACAGAGGGACTGGACAACGGCAGCGGAGATTTTCGGATGACAGATAACATTGAGATTCCGTCCATGCAGGGGGAGAGCGTACAGTTACCACTGGCTGCCATGCTGCCGGAGCAGACAGAACGTTTTGCGGATTTCCTTACAACCACAGGCACTCACCCGCTCATCAAGGCGGCAGTGGCACAGGCATGGGTGCTTGCGTACCGTCCGTTTCCGGAGGGTAACGAGCGCCTTGCAAGGCTGCTGTCTAATGTGATCCTGATCAGGGCAGGATATGGTTTCTTCGGAAATATCAGCATCTCATCCATTCTTGCACAGACAAGCTATGAGTATTTCCGGGCAATTGCCAATATTCTGCGGGTCGAAAACGGTGCTGACCTGACCTATTTTCTGGAATATTATCTGGTCACTTTATCATCCGCAGTTAATGAACTGAAAGCCAGGAAACAGCATCAGGCAGACACTGTGATCGAAGCAGAACAGCAAATGGCGGCGGAACCACTGTCTGCTACTCAGAAGGTCGTTTCTGATGAGAAGGTAGCGAAAAACAAGGGGAATCCCGTAATTCTGAACAAACACAGGCACAACGCGGAGATGGTAGATGCAGCATTGGATGAACTCCGGGGACAGGGCTACGAACAGTTTACTCTGCATGATCTGGAAGCCATCACCGGTATCAACAGAAAATATATCAGCAAGCTGCTTTTGCCCTATGAAGCATCTGAGCAGATCATTGCTGTGCGGAAGTCAAAGGTCGGCAATATCTACGCATTCAGGCAGTCAGAACAGCCTGAAGATGAAACACCGGATACCTGTGCGCAGGATGAGACGGCAGATATGGACACTGATTTCAAAGAGTATGTAATATCTGCGCTGAAATTTAAGAGCAGAGAAGGTCTGGGAGCTGCTAAGGATGTAGCACAGGCACTGCTGAACCTGATTTATTCAGGGCAGTATCGCTTTACTACATTTGAAATCGCACGTAACCTGCATATTTCTACTGTCAGCGCACGAAATTCGATACACTATTATCTCACTCACGGGATGATCCGACACGCTGTGAATAAGACACGCCGGCAGTTCTTCGAGTTTTCATTTGTGCCAAGTACAGTCGATGAACAAGCAGCAGATTCCGCACTGCCGGATGAGTTGTCCGATGAAGCACAGCAGGAACTCAGCGGCGTAGAATATACGATGTCTGAACTGAGAAAAATCGCTGATAATAATGGCACAAGGACGGGAATGGTCGCTGAGATTTTTATCAGGTATCTGCAAGAGGATAAATTGACCTTCAAGACAGAGGAGATATCAAAGGAAACCGGACTTGATAATGATATGATACATAACGCACTGCGTCCATTCCGTGTAAAGGGACTGATCAGGAATACAAGAACCGGTTCGGATGAATTCCACGGATTCCATGTTTACAGGTTTGTTATTGATGAGAAACAAGAGGAACAGAATATCGGCTACTCTGATGCGATAATGAATCTGATCGCAGAGCTCGAAAACTCGGGTTCTTCTCAGAAAGACCGCAGGATTGCCAGAATCATCCGCAAGTGTCTCGCAAAGGGAAATGTCACAAAGGATGACTATTCGGCTGAGGGAGAGCTGTCAAAGTGGAATGTTGATATGCGCTTTGCCGCGCAGCTTGGACTTTTAGAGAAGGTCAGCAGCCGTGAGTATATGATCAGGACTGAAATTGACCCCGCCGGTATGAAACTCAGGTCAGCACAGAAATATACACTTTCTGCATTGTATGATATCTTCGGCGATGGACTCTTTTCCGCAGATATGGTGGTCGCACAGCTTGATTACAGCTCATCTCATGTGAGCGGGATCCTGCATCAGTTCACCATGCTGAAGCTCCTGGACTGCACAGCCAATGATGATAACACATACTCCTATCAGCTGAATGTAAATCCGACAGATAATCCTGAGTGCTTTGAAGATGTTGCATAAAACAAAAATCCCCTCCGCCGGTTATCATTATACCGGAGGAGGGGAAAGAGCTATATTCAGTTTTCAATTTCAACACTCACTCCCGATTTGAATTCAAATACCAGCTTCTGGTCGAATACCGTCACCCTGGCAAGCAGATGACGGACAAGTGTTTCATCAAACTCGGTGATCGTATCGGGCTGTGATGTGATAAACTTCTGCAGTTCCCTGATACGGTCCAGATTTTCGTTTCTGGTGGTATCATTCTGCATAGCGCTCTCTTTCTGCTCACGCAGCCGGAGGACTTCCTTTGCTTCTGCATCGTAATCCTCCTGCCGGCTAGCCTTGTTGATAATGAGCTGCTGCAGCTCATTGATCCTCGCCTGAATGCTTTCTGCCGATTCGGGATTTCCCATCATAAGCACAGAAGCAATATTATTCTGAAGGATCGGGAGATATGAGTCGCTGTCGGATATAAGATTATTCAGGGCATCTACAAAGGCGTTTTTCAGTTCCGTCTCGTATACGGTTCGTGCGCCGCAGTCACCTGTTTTATCCAGTCTTGTGATGCATCTCCACACAACAGACTTGCAGCCGCGGTTGTTCCAGTGGATCCTGCGGAACTGCTCACCGCATTCGGCACAGAAAATCAGTCCTGTGAAGCAGTGGTTGGAGCTGAATCCACGCTTTCTGCCTTTACAATCGACCTGGGAACCTCTCCGTGACATTTCTTCCTGCACCTTCATGAACAGTTCCTTCGGGATGATCGCTTCATGGTCATCTTCAACATAGTATTGCGGGACATCGCCGTTATTCCTGGAGCGTTTCTTTTTTAGAAAATCTACAGTATATGTTTTCTGCAGGAGCGCATCGCCCATATATTTTTCATTTTCAAGGATGCGCCTGATCGCACTGTCATACCATTTCTTGTTTCCTCTGGCAGTCAGAATGCCGTCATGCTCCAGCCCTCTTGCGATCTGCTGACAGCTTGCGCCTTCCAGATACTCACGGAATATACGCTTGACGATCTCCGCCTGTTCGGGATTTACGACCAGGTGACCGTCTTCATCCTTATCGTATCCGAGAAAACAATTTGCGTTGACCATGACCTTCCCCTGCTGAAAACGATGCTTAATACCGATTGTTACATTCTGACTGAGCGATTCGGATTCCTGCTGTGCCAAAGATGCCATGATCGTCAGGAGAACTTCTCCCTTTGCATCCATCGTATTGATAGATTCCTTTTCAAAGTAGATCGGGATATTCAGAGCCTTAAGCTCACGGATGTAGTTCAGGCAGTCCACAGTATTGCGGGCAAAGCGGCTGATCGATTTTGTAATGATCATGTCGATCTTTCCGTCCTTGCAGTCCTGTATCATCTTATTGAACTGCTCTCTGTGCTTTGTTGATGTTGCGCTGATTCCATCGTCTGCAAATATTCCCGCAAGCACCCAGTCCGGATTTTTTTCGATCACATCGGTATAATGCTGTATCTGCATCTGATAGCTCGATGCCTGTTCTTCGTAATCAGTCGATACACGGCAGTAGGCGGCGACGCGGAGCTTTCGGGTTTCTTTTTTCTTTGCGAGGCTTCCGACCTGTTTTTTTGCCGGGATCTCGGTTACTTTTGGCATTTGACCACCTTACTTTCTATGAGCCCGTAAAGGTACTCGGCTTGTCTGTACGGATCGTCATACTGTGTCTGTGGAGGAGAGAATGTGAACTCCGTTTCAGGCTTTGGTATTATTCTTCTTGTTTTACCTGTCTGGTTCTTATTATCAGCACGCTGTTTCAGTTCGCTTTTCGCTCTGTGAAATACTGCTGCATCAATAATTGCAGGGTAAAAATCATCACCGCAATAGCACTCACGGCTTAGTATTCGCTTAACGCTGCTGTGAACTACTGGGTGACCTGCGGCTTTTGCCGATTCAGTAAGGCTCATTCCACTGATGTAGTTATCGAAGATCTGTCTGACACAGTCTGCTTCGGCTTCGTTTATTACCGCAGCACCGTTTTCAATTCTGTAGCCATACGGCGTATGTCCCATCAGATCGCCTCCTTCAGCGTCAGACCGCATTTCAGCTTGAATTCGATGCAGTCCCTGCCATATACAACGATATGATCCACAAAGGTCTGAAACAGCTCGTCATCGAACTGTTCAATGATTGGAGCAGATTCCGCAAATCGCAGCAGCTTTTCCAGTTCTGTGATCTCATGTGCTTCGGCTGAGGTATAGCAGCTGAGGACTGCAAGCTCATTCCGGTAATCATCTGATGCCTTTCTCAGCAGATTCAGTTCCTGATTGTACATTACATTATCAATGATCGACTGCGCACGAAGCTGACGGAGTGTATTCTTTTTCTCTGTGTTCTTTTCTATCAGCTTCTGAAGCTCCTGCATTCTCTGAACGCTTTCGTCAGTACTGTCTGACCTGATGGCTTCATACAGGGGCCTGAGTATCATTTTGCGGCTGAAAATAAGCTTATTGAGCATAGTGATAAATGCAGCTTTCAGTACATCGTCACGCACATATTTAGCGGAACATCTTCGGATATCCTCTATATGTGTATTGCAGACCCACGCAATTTCAGCACCGTGACTGTGGATCCGACGCTTATACTTGCCGCCGCATATCCCGCAGATGATCTTACCGGAAAAAACGAAGCGGTTCTGATATTTGCCATTTTCTTTCACAATGCCCTTTTCCTTGCTCCGCTGTCTGATGAGGGTATTTGCCCGTTCATAGGTTTCACGGCTGATAATCGGCTCATGATGTTCGGAAACAAGATATGTTTTGACCTCACCGTGATTACTATGCCGGCGAAATGTATCGTCTGTATATGTCTTCTGAAATAGTGCATCCCCGGTATACTTTTCGTTTGCAATAATATCCCTTACAGCTGAGCCGGACCAGTTTCCGCCTTTTCTTGTAGGAATATTCTGATCTGATAAAGCAGCCGCTATTGCGTCTGTGCCTTGTCCGGCGAGAACAGCGTTGAAAATATATCGGACAACACCTGCTTCATTCGGCTCAATGATCATATCTCCGTTATTGTCTCGCTGATAGCCATAGGGGACATAGGGCATCTTATATATGCCTGCCGCCATTCTGCGCTGTACGGACCATTTCTCATTTTTGGATATGGAAGCGGATTCTTCCTCGGCCATACTGCTGAGAATTGAAAGGATCAGTTCGCTCTCCATTTCGGCTGTATTGATGTTTTCCTTTTCAAAGAAGATCGTCACACCAATATTGATCAGTTCCCGCACAATTGACAGGCAGTCCGTTGTATTGCGGGATAATCTGCTGATAGACTTTACGAGGATAAGGTCCACTTTTCCAATGCGACAGGCTGTCAGCAGATTCTGAAGTCCTTCACGGATGTCTGCTTTTGTACCGGTTATTCCGGTATCATAGTACAGTCCGGCATTTTCCCATTCCGTATGAAGCTGAATCAGTGATTCATAATGTGACTTCTGCGTTTCAAGGCTCTCCAGCTGATCCGTATTATC
>CAMNJD010000565.1 GCA_946540705.1 uncultured Ruminococcus sp.
ATTTTTTCGACGGGGGTATTACCATTTTTCATCGTTTGTGTAGCCGGTGTGCCGCGCATATAGCCCGCGCTCGTGTACTCGCTCGTGGCAATCGTGACAGAGCGGCATGAGTTGCATTTGCTCCTCTCCGTTGTCGTCGGTGTACGTCCTGCTGTATGCCAGCTCCGGATAATCCTTGAGGTGGCGGACATGATGCACGAGCGTCGCAGCCGTCAGCCTGTGTTCCACCTTGCACATCAGGCATTCACCGTGATTCTCTTTGATGATCTCTTTCGACAGTCTGCGCCAGTATCGGTCGTTATAAAATTCTTCGACGCATCCGGCGGTGATGAGCTGCTGGATCTGCTCCGGTGTGTACATCGCTATACGCTCCAAACAAAAGCACCCAAGCCGTAACTTGAGTGCTTTCGCAATATTCAAAATCTGACAGAGCAGGAAAAGAGCAGGTGCACCTGCCGGAAAAGCTGCTTTCACTCTGTCGCTTTTCTACAAGTACAGTATAGCACAGATCAAGTGGGAACTTCAATGCACTCTTTTACGGCCTGCAATGCTTTGCCGTGCATTTTTGTAACGCCGCGGTAGCTGTAATGCATATCGACAGCGATCTGCTCCCATGTCTTACCGTTAATGTATCGCTCATAAAGCAGCGTCCGGTACGGCTCAGGCATCCGGCCAATCGTGCAGGCGATCTCAGTCTCCAGACGGCACAGCTTTGCGACTTCGGCGGAGACTTTCCGCTCTGTATCCATAAGATTTGCAACGGCTGCATCCAGCTCGACACGGTGACCGTCCTCTGTGCGCAGGTTCTCTGCAATCGCCCGAAGCTCCGCAAGGTGATCGCTGATCGCGTGTGTCCTCTTGATTGCATGACCGTACTGCTGCAAGTATTCCTTCGCTGTCATTCGTCATCGTCCTCTCTTTCTCTGACCATCAGCCACACGATCAGCAGCAGCGCTGTCTCGATTGCCAGCGTGCCGATTGCACCGACGGCAATGCCAATCAGTAACGCAATATTATCCATCATGTATGTCTCCCTCCATCATAAACTTAACTGCCGCATCCAGACGGACACGCTCGCCGCTCTGCCGTTTCAGGCTGCCACACTCTGTTCGCAGCTCCTCGCAGTTCCGCCATCATGATTTTGTCGAGCCGGTTTACAAGCCGCCGCACTTCCCAGATTGGTGAGAACCAGACCGGTGTATACCAGATATCTTCGCCGTTATCGCTGTCGAGCATCGGATGCAGCAGAGAATCTCCGATTTTAATTTTTGCTGCAAAACCAAGCAACGACAATTGCACATAACACATCATTGCAGACACCTGCGATAAATCCTGCGCAAAAAGGCAGATGTAATCCTGACCGTTCGCCCCTGAATTTATCGTCTTTCTCAAAAACTCATTCCCCGCGGCAATCAGAAGCGCGCCGCCGCCGCAAGCACAATCGCACACAGTAACTGGCTTGATTTCTTCCAGTGTGATTTTGTCCGGGAACTGCATTTGCGCCATTGCTGCGCACACATTGTAAGGCGTAAAAAACTGCCCATGCCAGTGAGAGCCGAGATCCAGGCTCATGTAAAGATCACCGAGAAAATCCTGTTCTCGGTCAGCCTCCAACTGCATGGCGATCTCCCCGAAGATCTGCGGGAACACCTGCATTTCATCCTTCGTGTACTTGTGTACGATGCCAATATAGGCGGCTTCCCGCTTCTCACGGAAGCGGCTGTCCACCGTGTTGGAAATCGACAGTGCAAACATCGTCATGCTGTCCTGCCACAGCTCCCATAGTTGGTGCGAACCGATCAGGGAGTTGTACATCTTGACAATCCCGGCATACTGCTGTTTAGTTACCTTTGCCATTACCAATTCACCGCCTTGTCCACTGCATCTTTTTGTTGTTCCTGTGATTGCCGCAGATATATCTGGGTAACATTTACACTACCGTGGCCTAAAATATCTGCCAGTAATGCAATGTCGTTTTTTCTCTTCAAAAACTCGATAGCGAAGAAATGCCGAAAGGAATGTGCGTGCATCACTTCACGGGGAATGTGATATTTTTCTGCGAAGATTTTCAGCCTATTATTTACGGCTTCTTTCGACACACCTTTACTGCGGATCGTGCGCAGGACAAGTTCATCATCGGCGAGTGCAGAGAGATATTCCTGCATTTCATCGACAAGCGATTTCGGAAAATAGATTGTTCGCATATGTGCCTTGGTCGGCATTGTAACGCTGCCTTTCTGAATATCTTTCTTTGTGATTCTCCTCGCTTCTGAGATGCGCATACCCGTCTTTGAAAGCAGCAGGATGTTGAAATACCACACAATATTGCCATCAGCTTTCAGGCCTTCTAGAAGACGCTCGACCTGCTCAGAGGTGATGACATTGTCGATGTATGTTTTCCTCTGTTCCTTAATTTGCTTGACACGCATCGGTATTTCTTTGAATTTGCAGTATTGCAGGATCGCTGTGATCCTGTTGTTGACCGTCTTTGGCTTTAGCCCTTTTTCGATCAGGCTCTGCTTGAATGCAATCAGATTCGGCTTTGTGATCTCGTCATACTGTTCCGAATACTGCTGTAATCCCGTCAAATAGACTTTAATCGTGTTCTTGGATAATTCCTCTTCATAAAGATAGTTTCGGAATCCATCAAAGTCAATCACTTCATCATTCCTCCTTACGCCACATATTCCCAGATCTTTTCTTTCTGCGGTCTCTGTCCATATTCGGAAGCGCGTTCCTGATATGATGCACCGGTGGCCTGCGATCTGTCCGGCTGTCGGCAGCGCGGATGTAACGAACCGGCTTCCAGCGCCTGCGCGGCGGTGTCTCGTATTGCTCTTGCGTAGCATCGGCAAGTGCATTACAGATATTAGGTAAGGTATCGTTAAGGAATTGACCAATGCATTCAACGATTTTCCGAAAAGCATCCGCGATAGCCTCAACTGCTTCACGGACGGACTCTATAACCCGATCAATATGCAGCGGATACCAATAGCGCCCGATGTGAAAAAACAGATCGTCTAACATGATCCATTCGGAGCAGCTCCATTCTGTTACTTCATTCATTCCGCACCTCACTTCTGAGCCATTCAATCATACCGTCTGCTCGACCTCTTATCCCTGCACACTTCATCTCGGTGAATGCAGTAATCACATTCGATTGCCTTCGCCATCGGTCGCGTTTTCTTGAAACTGCCATTTATTTCTATCTCCTTTCGTTTCCTGCCTGATCATCACATAACGATTCTTTGAATTCAATACCATAGGCATCTTTCAGATGATTCAGCGCATCGCGTGTTGTGACTTCCCGCCCCATGATGCCTGTCGCCATCATCCTGCACACTTCTTCCACCTGACCGTGAAATTTCCGCAGCCGTTTCCGTTTCCAGCCCATCCATTCCAGTGCGATGAAGCAAACAGCCATAGCCTGCTTAAACACATCCCACTCCACTTTTTCGTAGATCTCGTCCTTGTACTGTGTCAAAGCACTTTCCACATCCGCCTGAATTTTATTATCAAGTTTCGATTTGCTGTATGTTTGCCAGTATGCCCGCATAGTCACCATCCTCCCTCGTACAGCATTATCGCAGACAGCACTGCCATATCAGCAGCAACAGCACAGCCGGCAGTTATCGCATCAACGAACGCCAAAAAAATCACTGAATAATAATCAATCGCTGTCTTCATGTGAACTCCCTTTCTTTGCCGCAAGTCTCGCAGCAGCATATCTGTAAATTTCACGCAGATGATACAGCGCGCCGGAATACAGCCGCGGAAGCTCGTCCGGATTGTCGGTGATAAACAGGCGGTTCCGGCATCCGTCCAGCATATCGCTCTCGATGTTTGCGTGCTGCCGACTCGGCGGCTTATCGTCCGGCGGAACCGGCTCGACAGGAAAGACATCGTTCATTCCGGTGATGACAACACTGCGCGTTTTCGGATCCGACAGCTCACACTCGTAAAAGATCCCGAACTTGTCGCCCTTCCGGATGATGCAGCCGGTCAGGATATACTCTCCGTCGAGGAGCAGCCGTTCATTAAGCACCCGCACCCGCCGTCCGAGGTTCTGCTTGACCTCTGAAATATCCATGCTGCTCACCTCATTCCGAGAACTGGATTTTCTGTGGATGCTTCCTTTCCCACTCCGCCGCACGGACACGGTTTCAGTTCAGCCACTGTCAGCACCTCCTATACGCTTTGATATTCAAGTGATTCCATGACCGCTATATTTTCTTCTGTTGGTTCGATTCCAAGTCTGTCACATAGCTTTATGCGCAGTCTGTGTTTGACTATCACGAAAATAAAGTTCGCAATTGCAGTGCAGCATGAATTTATCACAAGTACAGCGGCAATCTTGACAGTATCATTCATTTTGATGTTATCCACAAGCATTGTCGCAAGGATCATAAACGCGCCGAGCAGTATGTTGTATGGCGCACTTTCGACAAGGTTGATTTTTGCTGATCGTATCTCACACCATACTGGTGTCTTTCCACGCTCTATGTTCTGTTTCACACGGTCAAATTCTTTCTTGTATCGCACTAAATCCTGCTCTTTTTTGGCAAAAAGATAATACATTCATTAACCTCCGTCCATACGAGCGCCGCAATGTGGGCAGTAATCTGTTTCAAGGCATTCTCCGTCAGATCCTTCTGCATCCGTTCCGCAAGCTGTGCAGTAGCACCAGTCATCCTCATGTCTGTAATTCCACCGCCCGTGCCGCACTTCCGTCTTGATTGTGGGCATCTCTTTCACAAATTCTTCAATTAGACCTATCACTTGCACAGCAGCTTCGCCGAATGCCGACACATATTCATCAGGCTTGATTCTTGCAAGATATGCAAGCAGGTATTTTCTGTCAATCGGTTCCAGCATCTTCGCTCACCTCCTGTTTGAGCCATTCAAGGTTTCCGGCAATGCATCCGTCGCCATATCCGCTATCGCATTTGCCGTTGTTGTATGCACACCGATAGCATGCTGTTCCGATTGCGCTCAACAGTTCTTCCTCGTCCGTCATCTGACGGATGCGGTCGGCGTTCGTCATAGGCTTACAATCTTCGCACAGTTCTCCGTTCACGATCAAGGCGCCGCATTTATTGCAATGCTTATACGGCTTGATCATCGACTTTCTGCTCATTGTCATATCACTCCTTCCCAGCTCGGCATTCGCAGCCGGTACGCGGATCGCAGATAAAAAATCCGTCCAGCTTGCAAGTGCATCCTTCTGCGTCCCAGTCTGCATACACACATTCATGGCAGCCCTGCTTCTTGACATTCGGTTTCAGTTCCTCGATCCGGACATAGATGCCCGGCGTCGCAGACCAGAACTTTTCCGTGATGCCGGACGCGATGATGCAATCGTCTTTCCAGTAGCCGAGTTTCGTCATGATATCATTCATCGCTTTCGGCAAGTTGTCGTAATCCGGCTTGTTTGTGTACCACTCTCCGTCATAGTGCTTGCCTTTGATCGGGAACATCCACTTGACGATCAGGCGGATCGCTCCGGTGTACGGCTTCGGCGGGATGTGCCGAGCCAAGTGTGAAGTCAACTTCCCCTCTGTGTCAGCATTCGCACGGTCGTATGAGATCACCTTGCCGCCTTTCGTCTTCCCCCACCCGCGGGCTTGCTTCGTCGCAGTCGGCGGGATCATCGGCATGAAGAACTCTGTCACTGATTTTGCTCCCTTCTGCGCGCCGGTCTGGCAGCGCGGATATTTATGCAATATTTTTTTGGGCGCTCTCAAGCCCAAAAAATATATATAAATATATATACGGTTTGAGCTCAAACCTCAAATATCGGTAAAACGCCTTTTTTTGAGCTTATAGCTCAAATATCGGTAAATCGCCCTTTTTTGAGCTGAGCGCAAATATCGGTAAAATGCCGATTTTTGAGCTCACACCTCAGAGCTCAAATCACCGATTTTTGAGCTTGCTTTGAGCCCACATTTTCCGTCCCCGAACCAGAAACCGCCGTGCTCTTTCAGACGACTTCGGACGGTATTTTCGGACACTCCGAGATATGTCATGATGTCTTTTATGTCGGCTTCGCCGTTCTGATCCACGGCACTGGAGAATGCTGTCATGATGCCGTCTTTGCGTTCCTGTTTCCGCTCCTCGTTGGTCTTCCGTTTCGGAAAATTCTTCTGCCATGTGTCGTCCGGATTGACGTCCTTCAGCGCGCCTGTCTGGTCGATGATATGGCGCGGCCACTCGAACCACACGTTCACAGACTGGAAACGCGGGAACTCTCGGAGCGTGCCCTCGATGCGCCATGCAGACTGGATATTTGTCGCCGCAACAGCTCGCTGGATGTCCTGCTGCATCAGGCTCAAACTGTTAGCTTTGAGATGATCGCGGCAGTGATCCATCATGCGGGAGCGGCTCTGCTCGTCGTCGAGAGAGACCGTGTCGCCGTAGCGATCGCCGAGAAACCGTTGCAGCCACTCCTTGCATACCGCACAGACGGCTTTGTCCTCGCGCGTCTTGCGGAGCTGTTCCGAGACCGGCAGCTCGATCATGTCCAGCAGCGCGTCAGGATCACGGGCAAAGACGCCGGAACCGGATGCTCTGTCCATAGACTTTTTACCGCCCTGCATGCCCTTGCTGTGGTGGTGGCAGTAGATCATTGCGCAGTTTGCGTCACGGCAGATCCGGTCAAACACATTGCAAAAGTGTGACATCTGTTCGGCACTGTTTTCGTCGCCGGTGATCACCTTATAGATCGGATCCAGGATGATTGCGGCGTATCCGGCTTTCTTTGCTCTGCGGATCATCGACGGTGCTAACTTGTCCATCGGCATCGACCGTCCGCGCAGGTTCCAGACCGTCAGATTCTTTGCGTTTTTCGCCTCGACACCGTTTGCCTTGTAGACTTCCGCGATTCGGTTCCAGCAGCTTGCCTCGTCGAGCTCCAGATTGATATACAGCACTTTGCCTTGCCTGCACCGGAAGCCGAGCCATTCGCCGCCCTCCGCAATCGCAATCGCAAGTGAAATCAGCGAGAACGACTTGCCTGCTTTTGACGGTCCGGCGAGCAGCATCTTATGACCGCAGCGGAGCACGCCCTCGATCAGAGCCGGACGCAGCGGCGGAAGATGATCCTTCATTTCGTCGTAGCTGATCTCGTCCGGCAGATCGTCGGTGATCTCCTCGATGTAGTCTTTCCACTCCTCAAACGACGCCTTGCCGATGTTGGTGTCTACGAGGTACTGCCAGTTTTCGCCGCGCTGAAAGCCAGGAAGTCTGGTCAGTCGTGACGGATTCTTGCACGCCTTGTCAATTTTCAGACCGTTTTTCTCGCAGACATCAAACATATACGCGACGCGCTGACGATACAGTTCACGGTTGTTTCCTGCGTCGATGTGACAGATTGCGTGGAGCGACTTGCCGCCGGTGTGTGTCAGCGTGACGATCGGCAATGCCAGCTCGCGCATGAGCACGTTTTGCTGCTCAATTGTCAGGCTGTCCGACTCGATCAGGACATACCGATAGTCCGTGACGTTTTCGTCTTTGATTCCCTTGCCGTCGAGCGGGTTGACACGGATCCATGCGCCGGCTCTTGTGTCAGCATCGCCGAGCACGCTGCCGATGTCGCCTTTGCACTTTTCCAGCAGGTCGATGATCTGCCCGGCGGTACGTCCCCAGCTGCCGCGTGTCGGTGCAAGCTTTCCGTCCGTCTCGTAAACGCTGGTGACATATCCAATGTAATCGTCCGGCTCAAAACGCGCCCGCAGATACTTGATGATCTCGCTGACGTGATCGCGTGAGACCGGTCTTTGTTTGACCGGCTCCGCCTCTCCCTCGTATGAGATGATACCCTCATAGTCGATCTGTGTATAATCGTCGTTGTAGCTGTTTCCGCTGTGCGGCGGCGTCCAGCCGTGATCCTTTGCGATCTGTACGATCGTGCCGGCTGTCACAGGCTCGGCGTTGCCCTTAAACGACTCCCACTTTTTTGCGCAATTGCCGGCTTTGTACCGGCTGTCTGCCATGCTCCATGTGTCCCAGTCTGATACTGTATATCCTTCATGCTTCAGCGCCATGCCAACCTGCACCCATTCTTCATAGGTGCATTCAGATGACGGAAGCTGTTCCAAAATCTCCAAAAGGCTCATAAGTTGTTACCTCCACAGGCGGGATATATTCGCTCGGAACGACGCCGTGCGGAATCTGCCAGTTGTTTGCGCTGATGCGGGAAATCATGTTCGACGCAGCTTCAAACTGCCAAGTTCCGACATGCTGAAAACCGCGGGATTCGAGGAATCGGATCTGCTTCGGTGTCGTGAGCCCTGCCCTCTGGCGCTTTTCCAGACGCTCGATGAGCAACTTCGCCTTGCCGGCGCTCTCGATCTCGTCCGGAAAGATGCCGCGCTTTTCGAGCATTGCTTTCTGCTTGTCGGACGGCGGTGCGCACTCCCATCCGAACGCAGGAACGTATCCGCTCAGATCCTCCGCGCAGATCGACATTTCGTATTGCAGCGGATCCACGAGCTTGCGCTTGCGCTTCTTGCACTCCGCAAGTTTCTTTGCGAGCGCTTCCTCGCGCTGCTGCTGGACTTCATCTGCTGCCGCCGCAGCCGCTTCCTCGATGTCAATTTCGCAGCCTGCATTTTCGGAGAGATCCTCTGTCATTTTTGCCGCAACCTCTTGGCTGTCGCAGATCAGGTGCGCCGGACGGCACAGCTCGTGACGCTCCGTGTGCCATAAAAAGTCAAGCAGCAGCAGATGGTCCTTGCCCTCGCAGAGCCGTGTCCCGCGCCCGACCATCTGACAGTACAGTGAGCGCACCTTTGTCGGGCGGAGAACAATCACGCAGTCAACAGACGGACAGTCCCAGCCCTCGGTCAAAAGCATCGAGTTGCAAAGCACGTTGTATTTGCCGCTGTCAAAGTCTGCGAGGATCTCCGCACGGTCGTCAGATGTACCGTTGACCTCCGCAGCCCGGAAGCCGAAACCGTTGAGGATATCACGGAACTTTTGCGAGGTCTTGATCAGCGGCAGAAAAACAACCGTCTTGCGATCCTTGCAGTATGTCTGCATCTCCTCGGCAATCTGCATCAGGTACGGATCCAGTGCGCTGTCAAGGTCTCCAGGCTTAAAATCGCCGCTCTGGATACCGACGCCGGAAAGATCTAGCGTCAGCGGGATCGTCACCGCCTTGATCGGTGAGAGGTATCCCTCTTTTATCGCCTGCGGCAGCGTGTACTCATAAGCAAGGCTGTCAAACACATTGCCCAGCTCGCGCATGTCTCCGCGGTCAGGTGTTGCCGTGACGCCGAGTACCTTTGCGTCGTGGAAGTGTTCGAGCACCCGCTGATAGCTGTCTGATACGGCGTGATGCGCCTCGTCGATGATGATTGTGTCAAAGTAGTCCTCCGGAAACTTTTGCAGGCGCGTCTCACGCATAAGCGATTGCACCGAGCCGACCGTGATCCGGAACCACGAGCCGAGACAGGATTGCTCAGCCTTTTCGGTCGCGCATTGTAAGCCGGTTGATTTTTTGATTTTGTCAGCAGCCTGGTCAAGCAGCTCTCCGCGGTGTGCGAGGATCAGCACACGGTCGCCAAGTCTCACGCAGTCCTCCGTGATCTTGGCAAAGACGATCGTCTTACCGCAACCCGTAGGCAGGACGAGCAGCGTGCGTGTGTTGCCTTGCTGCCACTCGTCCTGCACTGCCACTCGTGCAGCCTGCTGGTATGGTCTCAGCTCCATTGTTTACCACTGTCCAGGCTTCCAGCCGCCGGACTGCTGCGGCTGCTGCCATGTCTGCTGCGGTGCCGACTGTTGTGTCGGCTGCTGGTATCCCTGCACAGGCTGCTGATACTGTGCAGGTGGTGTCTGATACTGCTGTACCGGTGCAGAGACAGTCTGCACATCGTCTTCGGGAGCGTAAAACTTTTTGATCTCGTTGTTCTGCCCCTCGCCGTTTCCGTCGCGCCTTTGGAATTTGTTGACGATCACACGGCATTTACCGCGATATCCCTCGATGTTCCAGCGCATGTTCAGCGGCTCGCCGTGCTTTTTGAGCCCGATCGAACGGAAGAACTGCGACAGTTTCCACTCAAACTTACGGATGAGGTAAAAACGTGTTGTAATAATGGTCTTGTCGGATGCGCCCCAGATCGTCAGTTCGACATCGACCTCATTGCATTCCGGCAGATTAGCTGACGCCTCGTGACGGGTGCGAACGACCTTGTTCACGGTAAACTCATAGTCTCCCTCCGGCAGCAGTACGAAGTCACTGCCTTCCTCCTCGATCGTGCCCTCGAAACCGATCTCGTCATACTCGTTGTAGTTTTGCTGCATGATGTACCTCCTTTATTTTACGAAAACGGCAATTCCCGATTTTCCTGAATCATTCCGAACACCTGTGCCCACGCGCCGATCAGGACGCCTTGCACAAAATCAGGCGGGTATGCGGTGATCGGCATATCGTCCGGAAAGTATCCGCGCATGCTGACTGCAAGCCGGATCTCATCCTCTGACACGTTGTTCTGCCGCATCAGATCTGCAAGCGCCGGATTGATACCGTCCGGAATCCCAACACTTTCAATCGGCTGAAACTCGTCCAGACTGCCGATATCCTTTGCAGCATCCGCAGCCGGTGCAGGCTTCGGCGGAGATGTCGGAGCTGCGGGCGTTACAGCCTTCTGAATCATTTCTGAATTTGCACTTGCTGTCGGCTGCTGCATATTGGATGAAGGCACAGTCTGTCCGAAGATGTGCGCGATCTGTGCAAAGTCAAACGGCAGCTCCGGAGCGAGCCCGAACCGGTTCTTTGCGTCCCAGCACGGATCATGCGTTGTGTACATGACGCGCTGTCCGCCGCGCGCCTTGTTCTTTTTGCCCTCTTTGTCAACGGAGATGACGGTCGTCTTGTAGTTTGCAAACAGCACCAGATCCGCCCACTCCTTGATCATCGCGCAGACGTTGCATTTCGGCGAGTTGATCATTTTCATCTCCCACCGGTCGTAGCTGCCCATTTCGTCGGGCTGCTCAAACTTCCGGATTGCTGCGTGTGCCGTGAGCACGACATTCACGCCGCGGTCTGCGATGTCATTCAGCAGATTCAGAATGCCGCCGAACTCTTCGTAAACATATGTGTACCCTCTACCGTATCCAAACTCCTCGATTCCAGTCTTTTTGTACTTGTCGAGCACCGTCTTGAAGCACAGGCGCTCCGCCCAGTCAGCGGTGTCGATGACGACCGTCTTGCATCCAGGATTGTGATCACGGATCTCTGTTAGGATGCCGAGCAGCATTGCAAGGCTGGTCGGTGTGTCCGTTCTGGCGACGTCCATGCGCGTTGTTGAGCCCTCGATATCCACAAACAGCGGATCCGGAAACTGTGATGCAAAAGTTGTCTTGCCAACACCCTCCGGTCCGTAAACGACAGCCTTGATCGGCTTGTTCTGGATTCCTCTCGTGATATTCATTAAAATTCACCCGCTTTCCATGTTTTCGGCTCTGCCGGCATGATTGCCGGAGCCGTATCGTTGCCGTGTGAGTAGCCGTCCTCGATGATGACGGCGCATTCCTCGCCGGTGCTGACGCGCGTTGCGAGCACCTGCAAGCCCTCTGCTTCGAGCCACGCGCCAAACTCGCGCAGCGTGTCGAGATCCATTTGTTCCAGCTTGTCCATGAGCACAAAGCCGCATTTCGGATTCAGTTTCCGGACGATCGCGGCAGCGCATTTGAGTTGCTCTGCGCCCGACATGTTGTCCCACGCCTGCCCGTGATATGTCAGCACGCCGTCCTCGACGCTCAGACCGTCGAGCGGCATCTCTGCACCGTCAAGCAGCTTCATGCGTTCGATGCGGATGCTTTCGATCTCGGCCGTCAGCTCGTCGTACTGCTTCCGGTACGCTTCCGCATCGAGATCCGCCTTTTCACGGTCCATGTTCGCGCGCACTTTCGCATTGATTTCCTCGACGCTCCGGAGCTGTTTTTCGAGCTCTGCGGTCGATTCCATTTCCAGCTCTGACGGCGATTTTGCTGCTTCCGCTGCCTTTGCCTGCTCAGCTGCGAGAGTCGCTTCGAGGTGTTCGAGCTCCCGCTTTGTGCGCTCGATGTCTGCGGTGAGCTTCTGGATCACAAACGCGATCTGCTGCGCCTCTGCCTGCCACTGCTGACGCTGCCCGTTGCGTGCAAGGATCTCCTGATGCTGCTCGATCAGATCGGCTGCGCTGACCGGCTCTTTCGGCGCGTCCGGATATACCGGCATCTCTTTCGCAAACTTTTCTTTCTGGTCGGCGATTCTGCCGATTTCAAGCCGCCTGTTGTAGAGCGTGCTGCATTTGGTGTCGAGCTCGTACAGCTGATCACCGACGCCGATGATCTGGAGCAGCACCTTTGCTTTTTCCTTGTCGTTCATCGACATAAACGCCGGCAGGTTCAGCGCCAGTTTCTCGATAAACTCGTCGAGGATCTTCTGTCCGGACTTTTTGCCGGACGGATCCTTGATTTTGAGCGTGCCGTTTTTTCCGCTGCGCTCCACGACAAAGCCGTTGGAGAGCGTCACACGGATCACCGGATCCGTGACGGACTCTGCACGCTTTGGCTTGCTCGGCGCAAATTTCTCGCCGCCGAGAGCCCATGAGATCGCGTCGAGCACGCTGGTCTTGCCCTGCCCGTTCTTCCCGCCGATCAGGTTAAGACCGTCCTGCGTCGGCGTCAGCTCGACGGCTTTCAGACGCTTGACATTCTGCGCCTCCAGAGATACGATTTTTACTGACATTAGATATCCTCCTTATAACAGCTGCCCAATGCACAGCCCGATTTCCTTGACATATTTCAGCAGAGTGTCTTTCTCTTTGCCGGATCTCACGCCGTTGAGACGCATGCAAAGCGTGTTGACCTGGCTTCTGACCAGCCGGCACATCGCAAGCAGTTCCGTGTAGTTTGAGTCTGCTTTCAGCTCTGTGAGCTTCTTTTCGTACTCCGCGCGGAGTTTTTCCAGTTCGGCGGTGTTATCTTCCTGCACGGCAACCTCGACAGGTCTGCTCTCCAGCTCTGTGATGCGAGCTTGCAGCTGTTCGATACTGGAATCCTTATCAGTTCGCTCGCGTGTGAGCTTAGCAATGAAGCTCTGATTGTTGTAGATCTCAGCATTCAGCTTAGCGATTTCCTGCTGATCTTTCACGAAGCGGCCGTTCTGCTCTTCGATCTTCTGGCGCTTCTCTTCGGAATCATCGCACCATCTATGCGCGCGGTCTTCTGCGTCCTGCAATGCTGCCTCCGTCTGATCGTTCTGGTGCTTCAGCGCGTCGATCTGCGCCCGCAGCTCGCGGACGGTAACACTCTCGACATCCACGCTATCGGTGATCTGCTCGCGCTGCTTTTCGTCGATCTTTGCCAGCAGATACAGCTTTTCGACGCCGATGCGCTCAAAATCGGAAGTTGACTTCCCGTCGAGCGACGCGATTGCTGCATACTTTTGCCCCTGCCGTCTGGTGATACCGATCTCCTGCTCGCAGTAGTCCTCAAATGTCCCGTATCCGATCTCTTTGTACAGCTTGGCATCCCGCATCTCTGCGAGCCCTTTGCACATCTCCCAGAGCGACTGCTGCGCTGCCTGTCCGTTTGCGATGATTGAGCGTGTCAGAGCGATCGCACGGCTGTACTCGTCGGACACGACAACCTGTGCAGCCGGCTGCGTGACGATCTCAGCATGTACATCCTGATCGCTTCGCTGTGTGGTACCGTTAAACAGCCAGACGCGAGTATAAACGTGGTCTCTCTGCGGTACCATGCTCTGCGGCTTGATCTTGATCTGATCGAGCACATCGTCGGCATCGACGCGGGAAACCGTAAATGTACATCCCTCGAACTGCTTGTCTGTCTCGTACAGCTCTGCGTCGATATCGTCATCGTCGTCCATCTCTTCGGCAACTTCATACACAAGGACTTTTGTTCCTTCCGGAAGCGCCGTCAACTCGTCGTATGTCAACTCCTTGCCGAAGTATGCCCTGTCAGTCTCGCCGTTGTACTCTCTGTCAAAGTCTGTTCCGAAGTCCGTTTTGACGTCGGGCCGCTGCACGCCGGCTTTCAGCGTGAAGAACTGTCCGGAATACTTCAACGTCGGGGAGATCGGGTTTTTGTTTTCTAAGATATACATTTTCCGCGTTCCGCAAAAGCTGACACCGCCGTCCAGATAGGAGAGATAAGTGTCGCCGCTGTCGTCGATCCGGTAAATCCAGACTGCTTTGAGATACCGCCTTGATTCCGTGCTGCTGTCGTGGACGATCAGCTTGCCGACATAGTCATGCAGCTCGTCCCATGTCAGCGGTTCCGGATCAATGTCATCCGCGCTGACTTCGTCGCCGCGCATGTACTTGATAATGCCGGCTTCTTTCAGTGCCTTTTCGGCGCGTTTCATATCCGGTGTGCTGATCAGTCGTTCGCTTCCAGGCTGATACATCGCAAGGAGCAGCTGGTCAGTGGTCTTGACTTTGACTTTGCCAAGCCGCGCCAGTGTCTTCTCGTCAAGGTTCAGGTCTTTGACATCCATTGACAAATCATCCTTTCCGTGCTATACTAGCACTGTAAGTGCTTTGCTTGCAGCCGTGTCCACCGTGCCAGCGGGGATGCGGCTTTTCTTATACCATGTACGCATCAATATACTGCTGCGGCACATCGTCAAACTCTTCACCGTCAGCGCCGACGATCAGCGCGGTTCCGTAGATGTGGTGGCCGCTGATGATAGATGCAAGATCGTTGCGCGGATACTGTTTCAGCAGTCCTTCCTCGTCCACGATCATGATGCCGCCATCTTTCAGACCGACTGTCTCAATGTGACCGCCGACAGCCTGCTGCAATGCACGCAGCTCATTCGGCACGTCAATGACGTCGATGCTGTTCAGCGCGATCCGCAGTGCTCTTATCGCCATTTCTGCCGCTCCTTCCATTCTTCCAGTCTGCTCGCATCCTTCCGGTATTCCTCGATCTCGATTTCGATCTCGCTGATCCGGTATTGCAGCGCCTCAATGCGATCAGCAATAAATGTAAGGTGACCGTCTACCGCTCTCCGAACTACAGGCGGCAGCGGCTCTGACTCGTCCTGTGCTTCGGTCTCAGGCTCTGCATTCGCAGCATTTTCCTCTGCATCCGCAGCCTTGCTCTCTGCGATCATCTCATCTACAGCGGCATCGAACTCCGGATTGATGATACCGGGCTTTGGCTTGTCCTCCGCTGCTGGCTGCATGATTTCCTGCTCAGCTTTTGCCAGTTTGGCGCAGAGCTGGCTGATTGCCTGGACACTCACGCCGTACTGCTGCGCAAGATCCTTCTGTGGGACGCCGTCTTTGCTTGCTGCATAGATTGCCGCTCGCTGCTGATCGGTAAGCTTTCCCATGATAATACTCTCCTTCTTTCTGATTTCATAGATAACATCCACAACGGCCTCGAACTGCCGCCGCAGTGTTCTTGCTATATGGTGCTCATTCAAGCCTGTGTTGAGCAGCCGGAGCACCTGCTGTTCTTCGTAGGTGTATATCGGTGTGTCAGGTTCACCGATCCGGACAGGCTTCATTTGCGCTCACCCCAGTCGATATCCGATTCATTGATTAGTGTCACGGGGATATCGACTTTTAATCTGCACAAATAGTCGCGCAACATGTCGCGTGCAAGCAGCCGGGCATAGCGATGTGCCCATGCATTCAGGCGCTTGCGGTCATCGCGCAGAATATCTCGATCAACTTTTCGCCAGTGCCAAATGAACCCCACTGCAAGTGCAATCTGGAAAAGCACTGTGATCGCCATTCCACCCCAAAACTGTCCGTCTGTCAGTCTCATATCACACCTCTCAGCCATCAGTCAAAGTATGGGAACAGTTCATCGTTTACGATTTCCCACTGCATCCCCGCGCAATCAAAGCGGATGTAGTTCCAGTCGGACGATGCCCATACCGGCTGCCGTTCAAACTCAGCGCTGACACGGCATTTGTTGTATTTGTTCTTATCGAAAGTCTGTACTTTTGTGACGATGCTGATTTTCGCCATATCGAAGCCGCACTCCTGCGCAATGCGACGGATCGCATCCAGCTCCGACATCGGTGCGGTATCGTCTGCAAGAAACTGGTAGTCGTGCTCGCTCATGTTCGTGCCGATGTCCTTTGCGGGCTGCCAGTCCAGTTCTCGGTCGAGCTGCGCTTTGGCTTCTGCCAAACGATCGTGGAGCAGCTTGATTTCCGTAAAACTGGCTTTCAGTTCGTCGGCGTGCTTATTATCACGCTCCAAAGCACATTTGTCTGCAAGGCGTGCAAGGCGTTCCGCGATGCCGTCCTTATCGGCTTTGTACGCCTCGCAATACTCGTGCTTGTCGAGCTGGCTGCTGTTGTAATCCTGCTCGATCACTTCATAGAGGGCAGCAGACGGGTGGAATCCCGTTAAAACCTCAAATTCACGGATTGTCATAATTACTTCCTTTCATTCAATCATGCGCTCCGCGATGCTGTGTGCCATCGGGCGGAGCATAATGTCCGGGTCGATGCCGAGCGCTGCGAAGTACAGCCCCATCCGTGCAAGCGTGATTTTTTCGGGTGTCTTCGCATCCGCACAGACGGTGACAGCACTGACACCGACGAGCTTTGCGATCTGCGCCTGCTGCATGTCCTGCGCGGACATCTCCGCAGCGATCAGCTTCCAGATCGTGCGTGCAAAGGTTTTTGCCGGCTTTGCTTTCGTTGCCATAAGATCAGCTCCCTTCCATAGGCAATGCTGTAACATAAGGCATCAGTTCTGGATGCAGCATAACGAAGTCCGCAACTGCTCTGCGCTGAATCGCTGCTTCTGCTTTCTGTACGGCGAGCTGTGCTTCTGCTGTGGCAAGTGCTGCCTGTTTGTGCCGCAGCTCGCTAAGCAGTGTCGCTGTCAGCTTCTGTTTGCACTGCTCTGCTGTAAGCGGTTCCTTCGGCGGAGCGGTCGGCAGCTTCGGCGGCAATGCACTCTTGCGGAAGTAATACTCCACAAGGAAGTCATATACCGCCCATGCCTTGTCTGTGTTCAGGCTCTTTGCATGGAGCAGCACGCCGCGCTCTGTCCACAGGTAAAGTTGCGGCACTTGACTCAGTTCCTTACAATTTGTAAGGGACTTTTTGAAAGCTCTCAAATCTTCTCCCACAAGGAAAAAGAAATGTTTACCTTCCACATAGCGTTTTTTGTTCCGGCTAAAATTGGTATTGATTGTTGACTTTGAGGTTTCATACGCTTCGGCAAGCTGTGCGGTTGTGAGAACGCGCTCTCCTGCGCGTTCGATGATTTTCGGGATGTTCATTTGCATTCTCCTTTCTCGGCAGCGATCGGCTCAAGCAGGTCGTCGGCAGTACATCCAAAGATGCCTGCAAGTTTTTTGAGCATGACGATGTCAGGCTTTCTCGCGCCGATTTCCCACATCGAGACGGTGGACTTTGCAACTCCACACTTTTCAGCAAGTTCCGCCTGCATCATGCCGGATTTTTCGCGGTATTCGCGAATTGCGATCATGTTATCACCTCCTTATGTCCGCGATCTGTGTTCATTATATCCACATTTTGTGGATATGTCAAGATGCATGTCCACATTTTGTAGACTTGCTAAGTTTCAACACAGAATCGTTGACAATATCCACAAAATGTGATATACTGTACACAGGAGGTGATCTATATGTTAGGCGAAAGAATCAAATCTCTCCGTGAGGCAAAGCACATCACGCAACAGCAACTCGCGGACTATATCACTGTCGGAAAAAGCACAGTCGGAATGTGGGAAAACGAAAAGCGAGAGCCGGACATCGAAACGCTTGCGAAAATAGCAGAGTATTTTTGCGTCAGTATCGACTACCTTGCTGGCAGGACAAATCGAATGATTGACGCAAAAACGTGGGACAAGTATGCCGCGAAATTTGAGAGCTCTTATAATGCGCGGCTCGAAAATGACATCGTCCTGGTGGAGCAGTTATTCCATGATCTTCCGCAGCAGGATCAGCAGATCGTTTGCGAGTATATCGTTCCGGCGATAAGAACGATTGAACACGACGCGATCATGAAACTGAAAGAATACGCCGACGACCTTGCGCGATTGCAAACGTATAGAATCGAAAAAGCGATTGAGAATGAAAAAAGCGCCGACTGACCGAAGTCAACCGACGCGAACGAGTGTTCTATTTCTATTGTACAACAAAACACATGTTTTGTCAAGCGGCTGGTGTGCAAATTTTTACATATACTTTTGAAAGGTGGTTAAAATGGGCATTTTTGATAAGCTGAAAAATGCTATGAGTCAAGCAAAGCAAGCGACGGCAGCTCCAGCAAAAGCGCCAGAACCCAAAAAGCTAAGTTACAGCGAACGAGAAGCGATATATCGCCAGAACAAAATCAATGAATTCCGCGAGATCCTGTCCGGTCTCCGGAAGGTCAAAATTGAATTAAGCGAGGAAAAGCGCAATCGAAACAATGCGATTGAGATGCCGGAGATATCTCCAAAAAACATTACGAAATCAACAAATCTATCAAAGCTGCGCGATTTTATCGCAATCGACACCGAGACGACCGGTCTGAAGCCTGGCGGAAATGATGTAATCGAAGTGTCCGCCGTCCTCTTTCACGACTTCGAGCCTGTTGAAGCGTTCTCGACGCTGATTAAGCCGAGAAAACCGATCCCGCCGGATGCCACTGCTGTAAACGGCATCACAGACGATATGGTGCAGGATGCTCCAAGATTCTACGAGATCGCGCCTGCGCTCGAAGCGTATCTCAAAAAGTTGCCGCTTGTCGGGCATAACATTGCTTTTGATTTGCGGCATCTGTTTGTAAACGGTCTCGGCTCTGTTGATCAACATGTAATCTACGATACACTTGCACTCAGCAAAAAATTTTGTGATGATGATATACTTGATTACAAACTCGCAACCGTATGCAAAGAGTATCTGATATACATGGACGATGCCCACAGAGCGACCGCTGACGCGCTGGCTTGCGGACTGCTTTTTGTCAGTTTTATTTTGCAGTCGCGCGACGATTGCTATGATATCGGAGATCTGATAAGCAAATGCGGCTAAGTGCCAAGCAAAGGGGTGATCCTATGGCAAAAGCAAAGAAACTGCCGTCAGGGAGCTGGAGTGTGAACCAGTTCATAGGCATGGATCAGAACGGCAAGCGCATATACAAGCGCTTCACCGCGCCCACAAAGCGCGAGGCGGAGTATCTTGCAGCGGAGTATGTTGCAAAGAAAAAGCGCCCAGTCGAACGGATGACCGTCGGCGAGGCGATAGACAGGTATATTGAAAGCAAGGACGGCGTACTCTCGCCGACCACAGTAAACGGATACCGGAATCTCCGGAACAATCATTTTGCAGGGCTTATGGACATCCGGATCGACCGGATCACGCGGGAAGATGTGCAACGTGAAGTGAACAGTGAGTCAAAGCGGTTCAGTGCGAAAACAGTCATCAATGCGCACGGCCTGCTCGCTGCAGCGCTTGCTATGCATAATCCTGATTTCGTTCTGCGGACTACCCTGCCCCGCAAAGTCAAGCAGCTCAAGCGTGACCTGCCGACCTCTGAGGACGTCATCAGAGCCATTCGTGGCAATCCTGTGGAGCTTCCTGTACTGTTGGCTATGTGTCTGTGTCTGCGTCTCTCAGAGGTCAGAGGCGTGCGCAGAAGCGCTGTAGAAGGCGATCGGCTTCGCATTGACCGTGTGATTGTGACAGTCAAAGGCGCTCACATCGAGAAGGAGCTGCCGAAGACGGATGCGTCCCGGCGATATGTTGACATTCCGCCGTTTCTGCGTGACATGATTCTGGCATCAGAGACGGAGTATATCACAACACTGACAGGCCGTGCGATCTACGGGCGTTTCGTCAACGCCATGAAGAAAGCAGGCTTTGAAGGTGTACGCTTCCATGACCTGCGACATATCTCCGCAAGCGATATGCACGCGCTTGGGATCTCTGACCGTGTTGCAGCAGAGCGCGGCGGATGGGCAGGCACTCAGACTATGCAGCAGGTCTACCAGCACAGCTTTTCCGTTGACCGCCGGAAGGCAGACAAGAAGATGTGCGAATACTACGAAAAGCTGATAAATGCAACACGAAATGCAACACGCGACATCGAAACCAACGAATCTACGTAGCGTTTCGCGGGGTTCGATTCCCCTCACCTGCTTATTTAAAAACCGCTGTATTTGCGTGATTTCAGCGCAGGTACGGCGGTTTTTATGTTGCATATATGTTGCAGAATATAAGCATTTTTGAATCAAAAACAAGCATTTTTAAGAGGAATGCAACACGAAATGCAACACGAAAAACAACCGACAGCGGATGAGCTCCCCTGCCGGTTTTTCTTTTCAATAACAAAATCTCACAATTTGCAGCCTGCGCTTTTGTGCAAGTATACAAAAGTTGAGTTTGTGGCAACTTTTTGCTGATTTCCTATTGACTTTGTGGCAACTCTATGATATAATATAATCAAGGAAAGGGAAGGAAAACCCAAAGGAAAACCAAGAGAACAAACGGAGGAAAAGAAAATGAAAAAATATAAGTGGGTTAAGCATTTTGAAAACTGGAATAACCGCGGATATTCGCTGCACGACAACACAACCGGAAAAAATATTGCATGGATTGAGGAAAATAATTACTGTGATTATACAGTACATGCAAGCGACTACATATTAGCTGCATATAGATACCCGCATACACTCGCCGAAACTATGGCGGCATGTGCAAAAAGCGCCGGAATCAATCCGGAAGAAATTGAAGAGTACAACTAATAACAACAGCCGCCGGGTTGATCCGGCGGCACAACATGAACAGGAGGTAAGGAAAATGAAAGACTTCATCGAGAAATGCAAGAAGTTTCTTGCCACGCCGAATATCACAACGCCGAAATTCTGTATATATACAGAATCCGGAAAAGTTGCAAACAGCGATACTCACAAAGATGGCGAAACGCTCTATGCTATTATCAAAATGGACGACGGGAAGATTGTTGCTTTTTGGGGAAATGCGTTTTATACGCTTCACGGCGAAAAGGTATATATCCTGTCTGAACATGATGAATATATCAGTTGCAGCGGTCAGATTCGGCTCCATGTAACAATTCCGCAAGAAGGAATGGTTTTTAAGACATATTCAGCACAGATCGTTAACTATCAGGATAAATTTGTTTTGTAAGGAGGTATGGAAAATGAAAATTGATAACATCATTAAAAAAATAAATAATACATGCAAGCCGTTTGATATTGACGATTTGCGAGCAATCTTTACAGCAGCTAACAACGCCGAAGGGCTAAAGATGCTCGAAAGTATCGACGATACCGACGATATACCGATTGATATTATAGACAGCGCGATGTATGATCTCGGATACTATGCAGATACAGCAGGGACATACAGAAAATTGTAATCAAACAGGCAGGAGGTAAAGGAAATGGGTAAGAAGATTGACGAGCCGTTGCCGTTTATGCTCTTGAAGCAGATCCCCACGAAAGCGTGGGAACTCTGCGACAAGTGCATGGAGCTAAAACAGGAAATGCAATGGAGTGACCGGTGCATCCTTCCGATTGCTGCCGGAATGTCTGTTGCTGGTGAGATCGGTAAGGATATGGCTGCGGACGGCTATAAGATCTCCGCGCTTTACGCATGGAGAAAGTACAAGGAAATCTACTCTTTCGACGATGACCTTGCAGAAATTCTCATTGGTCAGGCTGACTCTGGCATGGACATCCCGATGCCGATCCTGTATCAGCTCCCATACCCCTGCATTTTCATCCAGTACAAGAGCGCTGGCTTCTTTGTCCATTTTGAGCATGATGTAAACAATCAGCAGTTTGAGCTGCGGATGTGGTACATCAATGAAGCAGAAAAAGAAAGTGTCCCGCTGATCCTGCACATCGAGGACGACTGCACCATCGACGAAGCAATGCAAAAGACAGTCGAAGAAGCGAAGCGGCACACAAAGCACCCGGACGTGGATTTCCTCATCGAACAAGGCGGCGTTCCAATGGCACAGAAAGCCGCTGAGCTGCTGCAATTCATCTTGTACATCTGTGCGGACAATTCCGAAAAAGAGGAAGATCCGGAGCAGAAGAAGGTCACACGCCGGACCGATGAATCCGAGAAAAAGCCGAAGGACGTCTTCCGGGAAATCCGGAAGTGGGACGTCGGCTATCGGATCGGGAGCCAGATCAGACGCATGAAGGCGAACGACCACGATCAAAGCGAGAACGCAGATCAGAGCGAGGCCACCGTCAGGGCATACCAGAAAGGCAGCAAAAAGGCACCGCATGCACGCCGCGGCCACTGGCATCACTACTGGATCGGCAAACGGGAAACCGACGAGCGCAAGCTGATCCTGAAATGGGTCGCCCCCATTTTTATCAACGGCGATGAAGGCGACAACATCGCCACAATCCATCCCGTGAAATGAAAGGAAGATCATCATGAAAAAAATCAAAAACGGCAAGGTATACGATACTACAACCGCCAGAAAGCTCGGCGAATATGCGCCGAATCCGAACCAGTCCGATTTCAGCTATTACTGCGAGACGCTTTACCAAAAGAAGACCGGAGAGTACTTCCTTCACGGGGCAGGCAATGCGTCCAGCCCGTACAGCAAGAGCTGCGGGATCAACGAGATGTGCAGCGGTGAAGAAATCAAGCCGCTTTCTTACGAAGCAGCACAGAAGTGGGCGGAGGATCATCTCGACGGAGACGAGTACTGCGAGATCTTCGGCGAGCCGGACGAGGATGCGGAAGACGAAAAGATGACAGTCCGCCTTTCCGCTGCTGCCGCTGCCAAGCTCGCGCGTGAATCTGCAAAAAACGGCATCACCAAGCAGGCGCAGCTTGAGCGATGGATCTTGGATGCGTAAAAAAAAGGAACCGGCAGAGAGCGAAGAAAAGCCCCCTGCCGGTTTTTTGTTACAGTGTCAGTTTTGCTTTCGTAAGCGGGCCGCAGACGCCGTCAACTGCGAGGCCGTTTTCGAGCTGGAATGCGCAGACGGCTCCGAGCGTGATCCTGCCGAAGTCGCCGTCGATCTCAGTCTTGCGCATATAGCCCAGCGCGTGCAGCCGTGCCTGCATCAGCTCCACTTCCGCGCCGGTGTCGCCTTTGCGGATGACCCTGATCGGCGCAGCGGCAGCAGGCTGGAGCACAAAGCCGAGGAACCGGTAGGCGCTGCTCTGCCCCCAGTTCCCGCTTTCACGGTACCGGTGCTGTGTCCAGAACGGGTTCTTGCTGTTGTACCCGCTCTCGCTGGTGATGATGCTGCCGTCCGACTTGATCTCCTCGACCACAGCAACATGCCCCGCGCCGTCAGTGCCGTTATGCGTTTTGCCTTTTGCCCAGCATGCGACCGCACCGAGCTGCGGTTTCTGGCTGATCGGCAGCCCCGCTGCAATCCCGGTATCATAAAAGTCTTCAGCATTGGGCGGATGCTGGAAGTACACAAATTTACCTGCACCGATAATCTCGTTGAAGCGACCTGCCGCATAGCCGACGCAGTTGTGCAGCACATCGCATCCCGGATCCGTCGGGTGCCCTTTGATCGCACCGGAATACCCGCCGCTTGCAATCCGGTTGTAGTAGGGGTTCCCCGCTTCGGGTTTCACGAGTCTTGGCTTGAACATCTCAATTTTCCTCCTTATCGTTAAAATTCCGCAGTTTCTTGATGATTTTCGCCACCCATGTTGCATCGGGCGATATCTCGCCGTAGTTTTCGAGGATGCTGACCAGCTCCATGAGCACGATATACATAAACACAGCACCCGCTGTGACTGTTCCGGCAATTCCTGCGAGCTCCGGTGTCTGGTAGTACTGTCCGAGCATACCGATTCCGATCTCCAGACCGCAGGCGACAGCCATCACGAGAATTTCGCAGACCTTATTCAGGCCGCCGGTGCGCATCTTCTGCGAGCTGAGGTCATGCGCGATGTATGCCTTGATGATGCCGGTCAAAAAGTCCGCCGCAGCAAGCCCGATCACAATTGTAATCATGATGATGTATTTCATGGTGTCATCTCTCCGTTTCTTCTTCCGTGTTTATATTATCAGGTGAGTCTATACTGGTAAGCTGTGCTCGATCCGGAACGTTGATCGGCTGCACGACCGTTCCGGCGAACCGGTACCAGTCGCCCCAGTTCCCACTGGCAGCACCGAGCCGGCGCCGCATGAAGAATTCACCGTCTGAATTGTTTGGGTAGAGCCGCTGGATCTGGTATCCGGATGATGCAGAAGCAATCGTTGAGCAAACTTCGAGCCGGAAGCCGGAAGCGGTTGGGCAATTGTACAAAGTCGCTGCAATACTTCCGGAAGCTGCGCGGTAAGTACCCGGCGTGAAATAGTCGTTCAAATCATCACCGTTGTTGATCGTGCTTGGCGTTGTACCATAGACCCAATTCATAACGCCACCAGAGCGTACAGGATTGTCGCTGCCGGATGTCGGTATCGGGTCGATTGTGAGCGCATCCTGTTTCCCGTCAACAACTGTTTCAAGTGCATCCAGATCGCTCTGACTTGCTTTGCTTGGTACAGCATCTACGGCCGCGTCAATTTGCTCTAAGGTATGTGCAAAAGTGCCGGTTTCAATCGCCAATTTCGGTCACCTCCATCATAATTTTTCGTCCTGCTGCATCATATAAATATCGCCCTGTGCTGTCTTTTACCCATAATTCTCCGCCTTGAAATTCCGGCGTGAACGGGAAAACAGCAGGGGCAGAAGGATGATACACGAAAGAATGCTTGTCGCCTACTGTAAATCTCTTGCATTTCCCTGTAATCCGATCATAGACTGTCTCTGTCACTTCAAGCAGTATTTCTCCGCCTAACCGTTCGTCATACACACGTCCGGAATCGCCACATCTGATAGACTCGTCAGCAGTCATTTCAAAATCTTGGTTCAGCCTTGTGTCTTCGAGATCAATTTCGTATCCGATTAACGGTCGGCAGTACCTGTTGAATACCATCTCTCCGTCTTGGCAAAGGTGGATAAAACGTCCGAGAGTGCCTTCCGGATAGCTTGTGAACTGCGCCCTTATCGTATGATGCGGTATAAGATTCCGCATAACAGGCACAGTTCCATCCCATGCCCATGAGCACCCTGCGCCTGTTTCTCTGTCAATCAGCGAAAAATAAGTGCACATAGTTGTTGCGTCTATGTTCCGCCTGATTCCGGTCAGATTTTTGCCTACACGGATATCAAAAGCATTATCACGAGCAGTTTCTTTACGCGGGTTTACAGAAAAATAAAAATTGTCTCTATGTAACTCGCCGCCTTTCGCTGCAATAATTCCGCTTTCGCCGAGTATAAGATCAATTGGCGTGCATCCTTCTTCGATCACTGCATAATATGTTGTATCGTAATACATACCGGAGTTTCCGGTGAAATTGTAAACCTGTCCGCCGCGCATAGCTTCTTGCCGCGTGTGAGATATAATGCTATTGATCGCAGCTTGCGCTGATTTCTCGTATATCTGAGTCGGCTCAAACGGATCGCTGTAAATCCAACCGTCACCCCATTGATACCAGACGTGTTCAGCATAAACAGAAACGCTTCCGGTGCTGCCGTTATACTGTTCGTCTGTCTGCTTGATCGTGAACAATTGCCCGTTTACACGGATTATATTCCCGATCAGAAGCATCTTGTATCTTCCTTCCGGGTCAATCGGGTGTTCCAGCTTGACAGACCACATCCCGCACAGTTCTTCTGTTTCCTCGCAAGATGTTGGTGTGAGGATTGCCATGCCGTTATTTCTCGGCATTTGGAGCTGCGCTTGCGGAGTTGTAACGCTAAATACAACAATATACGGCATCTGCTTTACGGGAGTAATCTCTAATCTTACCCAATCCGGAAACAGCGGGCATGATACTTCTCCTTCGTCTACCAAAGGATCGCACTGCCAGACGGACAGCGGGAACGGCTGCATCAATGGCTTTTCCGGCAAATTCACAAATTCCGGGTTTGTCAGTTCGCCGCCTGATACGACCCAGTTTGTCCATGTTTCCGGCATAGTCTCTCACACTCCTATCGGGAATCCTATTGACGCCAGATATGCTGCGTCACGCATCTGATCGCGTGTAACGCCGCGCATGTACTGCCCGTCAACGGCATCTGGGAGCGCATCCGTCAGGTAGATGGACGGGAATTCCCGCGCCTGTGATGCAGAATTATAGTAAAACGTTGCATCACCATAGCCGCCGAGCAGCTTGCACGCTGATAAATCCGATGCATTAAATTTTCCGGCTGCGAGCTGTGGCATGTATATGTCCAGCTCACAGAATTTGCATGCCCCGAACCGCACAAAAGTGTCTGTGATAATGGCATTCGGTATGCTTTGCTTGATCCTGCTGTACTTTGCTTCATTCACTGGGAAAATCCCGAAGGCGTTCCCGGATGTCGTGAAGTTGATGTTCATACTTACCCGATCAAGATTCAGGTATCCGTACGAAAAGTTGGATACAGACGAACCGCACAGCCCGGAAAAAATGCAATTGTGCAGGTTGAGCTGCGAAAATCCTATGAAAACAGACAAATTGGTGCCGCCCGGCTCAACGACAAAATTCGTCATTTCCAGATCATTGATCGTGATGTTGGAATTTTTCACAAAATAACCGAAAAGGTGCAGATTTTTGATCTTCGTGTCGTTGCCGTTAATTTGACTGCACCTCATACTGATGATCCCGGTATACCCTTCCGGATACAGTTCGTTCATGTCCCACTCCCCTTTGCTTGGGAGAACAACTGTATCCCCGGAAATGCCGACAGCCTGCACAAACTCGGTCCAGCTCGTCACATTTACCGTTGCCATATCAGTAATCCCTCCAGTTCCCTTTGACGGTCAGCGCCGCCGCGGATGCAATGCCGCTGCTGTGCACAACGCTTAGCAGGTTCATCCCCGGCGCTAAAAACGGGTAAAGGCCGGATGTGTGCTGTGTCTGATTCACGCCGCTGTCGTTATAAGCAATCATACGCTCTGAGTCAATGAAAATCGGGCTTGATGCCCGATAGTTGATCGTGCATGTTTGCCCATTTACAGACAGGATTGTGTCGCCGCCGACATCGTGCGTGATCTTGTACAGCGGGCGGCTGTACCGTGTGCCGGGGTTTACCAGCTTGTTTTCGGTGATGGCGATTTCCGGATTACTGCTGTGGTACGCAAATGGTGCAAGCGCAAACGTCACTGTGTATGTAAGGTCGTTGCCATGCGCCGATGCTGTCGGGGTAATGCCGATCAGCCGTTTTATTTTGTAATATCTTCCGGGGTGCCGGCTGATGACCAGCGTCTTTGCGGTCGCACACGCCGCGTAAAAATCCGGATTTCGGAAGTCGTCCGGAGATCGGAAGCGCCGCACCGTCAGCGGATACTCAACGTCCTCAAAGCTGTCATCCGGCTCTGACATGTCGCTGTCGCCGCTTGACCACACTGTGTACCGAGGCTTTGCGATCGGCACAGGCTGCGGCATCTCCGCAGCGAGCCCGAAAGCTGACAGCGGAATCCCATCCAAAAATACATTATCTCTCGTTTTTACGATGTATCCCATGCTCATCACCATCCTGTTCCGCCGACCCCGCGCTGCTGCTGGATCTGATACTGCCTGAGCGCTGTGTCGATCTGCTCCACGACGGCTCTGCCTGTTTGTTCTGTTCCGGTGACATTCACAGTGATCGCATCTATACGGATGCCGCCGGTTGCGCCGCCTGCATTGATGCGTGCCGCAAGCTGATCCATCCAGCCGGTGTTGCGTTCAAGCGGCAGTACAATCTCCGCGCCGTTCTCGCCGATCAGCGCTCTGGTCGGATGCCGGACAATTCCGCCTGTCGCCATTGCCGGCACCTGCGGATACCAGACTGATGATTCGTTAATCATACTGTCACCTGAAAAATCAGGGTGCAGCCAGTCGTAGATGCGTTCGCCGATATCTTCCCACCAGCTCGTCCATTCATCCCACTTTGCTTTGACCCCGTTCATAAAGTCGTCAATGACTTTTTGACCAGCTTCCCAGTACTCACCGATACCGAGCTTGTCAGCGATTTCATGTGCAATTTCCATGACTTTCTTCGTTACCTTCCACAGTGCATCCCCTAGTCCCTTTACAATCTTGGTGATGATCTCCATGCCGGCTGTGACGATTTTGTCCGCATTCTCCGGGTTGAAAAGATAGCCTGCAAACTGCTCCACGACCTGCACAGCAGCATCCAGCAGCTTGTCCAGATTGTCGATGATGCCGTTTACCAGCTGATCGACCAGCTCCGGCAGCCGCTCGATCAGCTTCGGGAGACTGTCGATGATGCCATTTGTCAGGGCGATCACGATTGCGATGGATGCGTCGATCAATGTGCTGAGCGTGTCCGGATCTGTCAGGATATCCACGATTTCAAGGGCAATGTCGATGATTGTTGGGACAAGGGTCGGTAGAGCATCTGCGATGCCTTTTGCAAGCTCTGCGATCACGCCCAGACCGACACGGATCAGGCGCGGCAGTTCTCCGAGCAGCGCAGATGCAAGATTCATGATGATAGTCTGTGCGGTACGCAGCAGCATTGGCAGATTACGCAGGATTGCTGATCCGAGAGATTTTACGATTTCAAGCCCGTCATTAAGCAGTGACGGCAGCATCTTGCTGATTGCGCCCACGATAATCGGCAGGATCCTCTGTGCTGTCCGCGTCAGCTTCTGCGCTGTTTTTCCGATCGTGTCGACAAATCCACCGACACCAAGCTCGACGCCTTTGATTGCGTTCAGATTTCCCATTGCGATCTGTGATACGCTGTTCATGATCTGGATCATGGACGGCATAAAATCCGCGCCGATGCTGCGTGTCACGCCGCTGATTGCAGTTTTCACATTCTGGAGACTATCCTGGTATGCAGCAGCAGTCTTGACGGCTTCTTCATCCATCACGCCGCCCAGCTCATGCACCTGCTGCCGCATAGCTTCCGTCTCTTCCGCGCTGGTGTTCAGCAGTGCACCGAGATCCATCGCGGATTTGCCGAGCAAATCAGTCGCCAGCGCTGTGCGTTCTGTGCCTGATTCCATACTTTGCAAGGCTGTGATTGTCGCCGAAAACAGATCTTCCTGCGACATATTTTTCGCCTGCTCGATACTGATGCCGAGTTTTTCAAAAGCTGCGGTGCTCTTTTCGGTTGGCTCCTGCACTTCTTCCGCCAGCTTTTTCATGCTCGTGGTCATCTTGTCGATGTCGCTGCCGGAGTGCTGCATGATAAAGTCCCATTCCTGATAGGCATCGGAACTCATGCCGAGCTTCTGCGACATCTTATCAATGTTGTCGCCGTATTCTGCCGCAGCGCCTGCCGCATTCACAATTTCTTTGACTGTGGCAGATGCAGCCGATGCCATAGCCTTGACAGCAGCAGCAGCCACCTCTGCACCTTTTTTCACGCCTTCTTTGAGTGCTTCGCCGAGCTTACCGGAGTGCTTTTCAGCTTTTTCCATCTCTGTCCCGGCATTTTCGGTACTTTCTGCAAGTTCTTCTGTTTCTGTACCGGTATCGTCTTCCTGCTTTTCCAGATCTTTTAGCCGCTTTTCGGTTGTCACCAGTTCACGCTGGAAAGCAATATATTCATCTGTGCCGATGTCTCCGCGTGCGACTGCTGCCTGCACATCCTGCTGTGCAGCTTTCAGTGCTTCCAGTCTCCTTTTCGATGCATCAACAGCTTTTGCAAGCAGTTCCTGCTTTGTTGCTGCAAGCTCTACATTTCCGGGGTTGATCTGGAGCAAACTGTCAACTGTTTTTAGCTGCTTAGAGAGCGAAATGGATTCAGTTGTCAGATCTTTAAGCCCAGCGGTTACGCCGTTTGTGTCGGCGTTGATTGCGATTGTAATGCCGTTGATTTTCTTTGCCATTTGCTCACTCCCTTAGCTGTTTTTCACAGTTTTCAAGTGTTTGCCTGTACGATTTGTACTTATACTCTTTGATTTGTCCGGCTGCATACATGCGCTCGATCTCCGGTTCCATCGCCTTCAAACGCTGGTACTGCTCATATGGATCCGGCACATCCTCACCGCGTGCGATCATGATATTCCTATCATGCGCCTTTGCCCAGTCGATCAAGTCGCCGGTGTTCCAATTGTCGATCTCCGACAGCGGAAACCCCCTCGACATCAGCAGATCATAAAATTCCGCTGCCGTCAAAGGGGCATCATCTTTCTGACTTTCGCTCCCGCTGCCGGTCAGGCGTTTTTTGGTGCAATTTTCAGCTCGTTCTGGATCAACGGAAGGAGCTGAACAAAAACTGCAAGGATATTCAGATTTTCAAAGCGGTCAAGCCACTCCAGCTCGTCCCGGATAGACGGATCAGCCTGCTGCGCCATAATGAAAGCGATATCGTACATATACTCTGTTTCGATACCGAGCACGATTTTCGCAGCAGCAATCTTCTGATCGTCCGTCAGTTTCTCGCTGTTGTCGTAGTAGTCGGCAAGCAGCGGCATTACGTCGTAAATTTTTGCGAGATCCGGCGACAACTCGCGCCCGAACTGCCGCTTATAGCGCATCATGGTTCCGGCGGTTTTGCGGAAAACGACCGGCTGACTGTCGATTATGATCGTTTTATCCATGATTGCCCCCTATCAGCTCGATGTCACCGTGACATTGCAGGTGTCCGTATAGGTCGTGCCGCCGACGGTGATCGTCGCCGTTATGACGGACGTGCCGGCTGCGACACCAGTCACGACGCCGTCAGCACTGACCGTCGCCTTTGAGGTTGTGCCGGATGTCCATGTGATCGTTGCGCCGGCAGGATACACGCTGTCAACCGTCAGTGCGACAGTGCTGCCGACTGCGACGGATGCAGTCGCCTCGGCAATGCTGACATGCGGAGTCGCCCTGGTCGGCTCCGGAATCGTCGTGATCTTGGTCTTGGACGGGATCTCGCGCTTGACACACATGCAGTCCAGACGCGGACGGTGCGCGATGCTGTGCTGCGGGAACTGCGGATTGAGACCGTTGCCCTCGCTCGTCGCACCAGACTGTGCGGATCTCTGCATGATGTGGCTGTAGTAAAAGATCGTCGTCTTTCCGACGCCGTCAGTCGTGTCCTCGATGATCACAAGCGCGAACTGCGGATACTCTGCACCGTCTGCATACTCCTCGACGCTGCCGTCCTCGTTGACAGTGTGGCCGTACCAGTCCTCCTCGACGTCGTCGGTGACGCCGACCGTTGTGACGGTGTCGTTGTATCCCTGATTATCCTCATAGGCGTAGACCTCACGACCGTCCGCCCAGATACCGCCGGAAGAGCCAGCCGGCTGCGCGTCATAGGATCTGCCGCCTGCTCTGTGATGCGGCAGCCACTTGATCGGACCGTATGTCGGCTTGCCGTCCTCGTCGATTGCGGTGATCGGTGCATAGCCGAGATCGGTGATAGTGCGCACAATGCGTGCTTTTTCGGACATAATCATTCCTCCTCGATTTGGAAAATGTATGTTGCGACGTGGATGCCTTGCTCCTCGTCAAAGTCGTACTCCGGATCGTCAAACGCGATCTGATTTTCTGTCAGCAGACGCATGATCGCCTGCTCTGCGATTACATCACGATGCTTTGACACCAGATCCAGCGTGATCCACGGCTCCGAGTAGATCACTCTGCCGTTTGCGTGGATCACGTTCCGGAGTGTTTCGCGGTAAACGATGTACTTTGGCGGCTGCTCTCCGTCAAAGTAGCCGTATGCGCACGGGATGTTCAGCGTCTTGATCGCCGCTTTCAGCTCTGCGAGTGTCATCCTTTCACCGCCTTTTCGATCGCTTTCTCTGCTTCCTTCTCCGCCCAGTTTTCAACGGCGCGGATGTGCGGCTGCGCCTTTACCCAGCCTTTCTTATTCCGCGTCCGGTGTCCGTCTTCAAGCAGGTGTGTCAGGCTTGCGTTTGCTTTGCTCTGGTGGATCGTAATTTCCAGCCGCCCCCCGGCATCATTGGTGTCCAGCTTCCAGCCACGGCGGTATTTTCCTGTGCGGATCGGTGATGCCGCCTTGACCTTTTTCAGCGCTGTTTCGCCGACCGTTTGCAGCCCTGCGCGGATCTCAGCGTGTACAGCATCGCTGTACTGCTCCATTGCTTGGACGATCTGGATGCTCAACTCCTGATCAGGCATTGAGATCACCGATCCTCTCGCCGAGGTACAGATCGACGCAGTCCCCGACATACCGCACAGAGCCGATCCGGTACGTTTTCCCGTCGTACTCTGCGCGGCGTTCGCCGTTGTACTCGTCGCGGAATATCCGAAGCCGGTGTGCGAGCATAAGGTCGATCTGGTATGCGTCCGCACGCTCGTCCTGCGTTGTCTCGTACTCGATGCACGGCAGGTCGAGCGTCGTTTCCGTCTTGATCTGCTGCCCGATCTCGTCCTCCGTGGTCGATTCCGAGATCAGAGCGATCGTTCCGGTGCGAATTCTGCTTGCAATCAGCTTGATGATCGTGCGGCGCTCGTTGTAGTCATCGTAGTCCGTCAGCTCATATGGCTCGCCGCCGTAGATGATCCGGTAGTGCTGGATTTCACTGCGAACACCGTCAAGTGCAGCATGATACCGGACGCGGAACGTGCAGCGACTGCTGTGTGCGTTGTCAGATGGATTCTGACCGCCCATGCTGATTGCTTTGTTGATGTTGCCGTGAAGATGCTCAAACGATGTCCAAATGTGCTGCGTCAGGTCGTAGTGTTGCAGCTCAAACGGTTTATCAAAGACGAGACGGTCTTCGGCCTGTTCAGCCGGTGTTTTCGCCTTTGACGCTTTTACTGGTTTCATCGCTGTTCACCTCCACCGCGTGATTTGCCCGCAGCATGACGAGCTCGTGCTTATAGTTGCCCTCAAAATCTTCGCTCGCGTTATTGTAGATGTAGCGGCACAGATCGAGGAGCAGCTGCTTTTCGGACGATTCCGTGTTAAAGTCAAGCGTTGCACCGGCATAGCCGCAGAGCTTAGTCTGTGCTCTTGCGAGGATGCCGGTAACATTGCTTTCAGTGTGCGGATCGCTCCATGTGATGCCGATATAGGTCTTAACGTCGTCGATCAGTGCCACTGCTACTCACCTCACATCATGTCGTCTGCGGCGTGTTCTCGATGCTGCCGTTGATCGTCACGACCGGAGACGCTGCGACCAGACCGGAAATATCGAGGTACATAAATGCGTTGATGTCATACGGGCGACCGGTGCCGTAGAACTTGATCTTGTAGGTGCGGAGATCCTCGACGAACTTGTACTCATCGCTGTACTCCAGCTTGCCGCCGCGACCGGTACCGACTCCCATAAAATACTTCTTTGCAATGCCGAGGACAGCCTTGCCGGAAGGAACGCCGACGGACTGCACGATGTCAGTCGGGAACGGCAGCACATTGCCGACATAAGTGCCCATCGGAGTCAGCGCAGTCGTTGCCGGCATCACCTTGGTGAAGTAGTCAGCCGGATTTACGATCAGGACGACGCGGGAGATTGCGCGCGGCTTGCTGGTAATGCCGTCAGTCGCAAGCGTTGCAAGCAGTGTACCGTATGTGCTCGGATCCAGCTTTGTAACGGTGGTCGCGGTCTTGCGGGCGTATCCGGTGGACTGATTAAAGTTACCGGTAAAGTTTCTGGTCATACCGATCGGCTGCTTGAGACCGTTGCCGTCAACGATGCCGGTTTCCAGACCTGCTGCGAGCGCATCCGCCAGGATCGCACGGACATAGCGGTCAACCCACTGCGGTCCGAGCGCGAGCATGTCCTGCGTCGCAAACATGTACGCGGAGAGCTTGCACTGCGTCAGGTCGATGACCTGGATTGCACCGGCAAGATCCTTGGTGATCGGAGTGTTGAGCTCGTCCCACGTTGCAGCCTGTGCACCCTGTGCGTTGAGCACCCACTTGATCGCAGCGCCGGTATTCGTAAAGTCGATCATATCGAGCAGCGGATAAGCTGCGCGCATATCGTCCATCACGCTGTCGATGACGGTCTGCGGGAGTGCACTGGTGATGTTGGTGATAACGGTCTGTGCGTCGCCGCGAGCAGCGGAAATGAAATCATTGTAGAACTTGGTCTCCTCAGCGGTCAGCTGGCGGATGCCGCGAGCTGCGAGGATGCTGCGGTCAGTCGCATCGACCAGGCCGTTCGCCTCGTCCATGACGGTCTCAGACACAAACTGCATCCAGCTATCCATTGCTGCGCCGAGCGCTTCCTCGTCATTCGCACGGATCGCATCGGCAAGCGCATTACGCAGCTTGTCTTTTTCCTGCTTGATCTTATCGAGATTTTTCATGTGTTATCCTCCTTCAGATAAACTGGTTGATGACCGCCATGCACTTTGCGTGCCGGCGCTCCATTTCTTCGGCGGCTGCCTGCTTTGCCAGCTTTTCGGCAGCCTGATTCTTTGCGGCGCTGTCCGGTTCCGGATCGTCGCCGGCATCGTCATCGCTGTGCTTGTCAGCAAATCCGTACTCAATGCACTGTTCTGCGGTGAGGTAGGTTTCCGCATCGAGCATTTCCGTCAGTTTCTCATGCGTCAGCTTATCGCCGGCGCGGTCAAGATACGCCTGGATCGCGGCGGAGTTGATGACGTCGAGATCATCAGCAGCTTTGCGCAGCTCCTTCGCGTTACCCATTGCAACAATCCATGCATTATGGATCATCATACAGGTATTTTTAGGCATGATGACGGTATCGCCTGCCATTGCGATGACGGACGCGATCGAGCACGCAAAGCCGTCAATGTAAACGGTCTTGTGCGCCTTGTGACGTTTAAGCTGATTGTAGATTGCGATGCCTTCCAGCACCGAGCCGCCGAGACTGTTGATGTAGATTTTGATCTCTTTCGCATTTTCATACTCTTTGAGCATGTCGTAAAAATGCTTTGCAGAGGTCTCGGACTCTTTCCACCAGCTGTCACTCTCAACGGTGTTGTAGATCCGGAGCTCAAGCGTGTCCGTTTCCGGCTCATACTCCATTTTCCAGCTTGTCGGTGTCTGCATTTCCCTCACCTCCTTCCAATGCTTCGGCAATGGTGCCGTAATTTTTCGTGATAAATCGTGTGCTGCAACCCGGCTCATCCGACTCAGGGATTCCGAACGCGCGGAACAGTTCGTTCAGCGTCCACCCAGAACCAATCAGCTTGTCGATGCCGGCAGAATCGGCGAGAAGATCGTGGTGCAGAATGCTTCCGGTGTCAACGACGATCCGTCCACCCTGCATGATGTCGTGTGTGGTGTACAGCTTGCCGGTCAGCTCCTGCGAGATCATTTCCGCAAGCGGCTTGATGCAGTTCGTCATCATCGCAGCCTGCGAGTCCTTGATCCCGGCAGCATCTCCGCGCATGTAGCTCGGCGGTACGCCAAAGACCTGTGCCGCTCTGCTGATCGCCTCGTCCGCCAGCGTCTTGACGGATGTCAGATCGTTGGTGTAGGTGCCGGAACCGCCGCCACTGCTCTGTGGTGTGTAGTCGTAGCCGTCGAACAGCGGAAGCACGGCATTCGCACTCTCGAAGTAGTTGCGGAAATACTCATTCTGCATCTTCTTGAACTGTTCTTCGAAATCTGTTTTTCCCTGTGCGACTGCCGAGACTTTGAGGATGCCTTTTTCGCCGCCAGCTTTCTTGAATCTCTTTGCAGCAGAAGTCATCAGCCGCTCGTACTGTACCATGATCTGCTGGATCCATGCGGCGCGGGCGTTGACGGAAGACTGCAAAAAGATCACATCCATGCTGCGAAACTGCCGTGATACCGTCATGTCTGCACGCTGGATATCGCTAAAAATGTCGCCGCGCAGTGCGTCATCAATTCGGTTGAAACTTTCTGCGAGAATTCGCTGCCCGTCCGGCAGTTCCACGCACAAAGATTCACCGGTAAGGAGCAGCCGCGCGACCATCTCGCGTTTCCATGCTGCGGCGTTTTGATTTTTGTTCGGCTTTACGTTCAGAGCCGACCATTCAGCGCCATGCATCTCTTTGCCGTCACGGTAGACGCGAAACTCACAGCCGGACAGGAGCCCGGAGATCAAATGTACCACCGAGAAAAGTGCAAACGCATCGAGCGCCGCTTTTTCTTCGATCGTTCCGTCACGATAGTTTGTCACGTCATACAGCCCGGCTTTCGGCGGTTTGAACATCCGGCCGAGCCAGTCAACAATTTTTCCCGTCGGGATCACTCCTTTCTCAGTATGTCCATACGCCGGAAACTACCGGTTCAGCAGTTTTCGCATTTGCGTATGCGTCCAGCACATCTGAAATGCACTCCGCGGCGACGAACGCCTTGAACGTGTCTGTCTTCCGGCTTTTCGGCTCAATCTTGCCGTATGTGATATTGCCGGACGGTGATGTTATTGTCTTACTGTTGTTCGTCATCCACCGCATCACCGGCGAATCTCCCCAGACGAAACGATGCCCAACAAAGCCACTTGTGATCAGCGGGATCCTGCGCATTTCATCTCTTGGACGGATGAGCAGCACGTTCCGGCGATCCTTATCAGCGTAAAAGTTGATTTCTTCCAGCGCGTTCTTCATCAGTGCAAACCGGTAATCGTCTATGCCGGCAAGCAGCATCGGCGCATTTCGCTTTGCTGCTTCGTTTGCCAGCCAGACGCACGGCAGCTCCGGCGGGATCTCGACGGCATCGACAAATGTCACAAGCCCGCGGGCTTCCCATTCCCGCAGCGGCGCCTTGATCCGTTTCAAATCCGCACACTGGTTGCAGATCCATGTGTGCGAAATCCAGATATCCCGATTGCCGACGCGCCAGAGCAGACCGGCGCCGAGGAAGTCGGTAGTTTTCATGTAGTCGATGCCGATCACGCACGGTCTGCCGATCAGATCCGCCTCCTGGATTTCCTGATTCGTGGCGAGAATATCCTCCCACGAGGCGACACCGTTCTCGCGGATCTTCGGCGGGCGGTTCATGCGCTTCGTGATAAATGCGGTATTGCTTGCCGGATTGCGCTTGTACTCCGCAAACTCGGTGCGCATCTGTTCGAGCAGCGTCGGCAGATACCGCAGCGACGGATTTGCTTTGTGCCACATACGCTCGTCATAGGCTTCCTCGTCCGCATCGAGCCGGCAGATAAACACCAGCATGCCGTTGTCAGGCTCATCACCGTCGAGGATTGCTTCCCCTTGCTCGATCTTGTCATCGAGCGGACCGCCGCGGACATCGCCGTCTGTTGTCGTCCATGTCTGGCGCGGAAATCGCTTTTTGCCGAGACCGGTTGTGGCAACCGTAATCAGCTTGTAGTTTTCGTATGCGTGGATCTCGTCAAGATCGATCTTGCCGGGACGTGCACCGTCTTTCGTCTTGCTGTTCGACGTTCGAAACTGGAACTTTGATCCGGTGTCTGTGCATGTGATCAGCTCTTTCGTCCAGCGGAAGTGCTTCCGCATCTTCTGCTTGTTGGCTTCGAGCACGTTCCAGACGTCCGTGAACGACTGCTTTGCCTGGTCTTCTGATGTCGCAAAAATGTCGATGTCGTATTCCGGCACGCCGTTGGTCGCGGTCAGCAGACAAAAGTCCTCAAATCCGAGATACCCGTTCTTGCCGGCTCCGCGACCTACATACACAAACGCGATCGGGAACCGTAACTGACCGTCTGCACGGTATGTGCAATTGTGCAGCGCAAAAATGAATTTTTCCCACGGGAAGAGCTCGAACGGGAAGTATTTTTCATAGCTCAGATACTCTGCAAGCTGGTCGGTGTTGATCGTCAGTGTTTCTGTTGCGAAGACCCGTTCCACAAAATCGCAGAGTTTCAGCTGCTCCTTGCAGACCGCGTATTCGCCGCCGCGCACGATGCGAATATAGTCATCAATTTCTTTACAGCCGGTCATCGTCCACCGCCGCTACGGTGTCAATGCTTAGGTTCAGCTGTTTCAGGATTGCGAGCATCGACTTGTTTGTGTCGCGCAGTTCCTTGATCGAGCTGTTTGGCTGCTTGACCAGGATGCCGCGCGCGTTGGGCACTTCGACAATCGTGCCGCGTTTCCGGATGTCGGTTTTCAGCTTCTCGCATACGCGGAACATCATGAGATAATCTGCAATCAGGGCACGAAAAACTTCAATGTCCGCGCCATTCGCTTTCAGCTGCTCCATCAGCGATGTTTCAAGTGCTTTTTGCGTCATTT
>CAMNJD010000566.1 GCA_946540705.1 uncultured Ruminococcus sp.
ATTTGTGTTAACCGGAATTTGTCAACCACCTAAAAAGATACATACCCTATTTTTTCTGACTGCTCCCATTGCACTTTTCCGTATAATATGGTATAATAAGCATAGCATAACCCCGAATTCATGCCAGAAAAGGAGAATGCACATGCTGAATCAGGTTGGCGACCGTTTCCACGGCTTTACCGTGACCCGTATCCGCGAAAGTCAGGAGCTGGGCGGCAGGCTCGTCGAAATGGTCTATGACAAAACCGGCACGGAGCTGTGCTGGGTCGATAATCAGCTCGAAAATAAGCTGTTTTCAATCGCGTTCAAAACGCTCCCCGAGCAGAGCACCGGCGTGTTCCATATCCTAGAGCACTCTGTCCTCTGCGGCTCGAAAAAATTTCCGGTGCGTGAACCGTTCGTCGAGCTGCTCAAAAGCTCCATGAATACGTTTCTCAATGCGATGACCTTCCCCGATAAGACCATGTACCCCGTTTCCAGCCGCAATGCGCGCGATTTCCTCAATCTCACCGAGGTCTATCTCGACGCCGTCTTTGCCCCCGCAATCCTCGAAAATCCAAACATTTTCTATCAGGAGGGCTGGCACATCGAGACAGATGCGGACGGTACCCGCAGCTACAAGGGCGTCGTGTTCAATGAGATGAAGGGCGCGATGAGCAGCGTGGACGGCATGGCCGAATACAAGCTCAGCGAAATGCTGTTCCCCGACACCTGCTACGGCTTCAACAGCGGCGGCGACCCCGCGGTCATCCCGACACTGACCTACGAACAATTCATCGAGACATATCACCGCTTCTATCATCCCTCCAATGCCCGCATCTTCCTCGACGGCGATATCCCCGCAGAGGAAACCTTTGCGCTGCTGGAGGAATATCTCTCGCAGTACGACAAGCGGGAGGCGCTGCCCGAAATCACAATGCAGACACCTGTTTCCTCCGAGCAGACGATGGAATATGAGCTTTCGCAGGATGAGGAGATCACCGACAAGGGCTGCCTCTATGTCGGCAAAATTCTTTGCACATGGCAGGATCGCGTGAAGATCATCGCCTGCAATGCGCTCTGGGATGCGATTGCCGGAAGCAATGAGGCACCGCTGAAGCGTGCTGTGCTCTCGGAGGGTCTGGCACAGGAAATGAGCTTTATGCTCGACCCCTCGACCGCGCAGTGCTGCCTTCAGATCGCTTTCCGCAATATCACCGACGGCAGAGAGAACGAAATACTCCCGCTCATCCGCAGGACTGCCGCAGAGCTGCTCGAACAGGGGCTTGACCGCAATGCGATCGAGGCGTCCGTCAACCGGCTCGCATTCCTCGCGCTGGAGCCAGAGGAGCCGCAGGGACTCGAACGCTGCATCTCCTCGATGAACAGTTGGCTGCACGGCGGCGACCCGATGCAGTATATGGTCAATCTGGAGGACTTCGCAAAGGTGCGCGCAATGCTCGATGACGGCAGCTTTGAGGCGCTGCTGCGTGAGATGCTGCTCGATGAAACCGGCGTTGCCGTGCTGCATGCAAAGCCGTCGTACACGTTCGGTGAAACAATGCGGCAGGAGGAAGCTGCACGGCTTGCGGCTGCCTGCGCGGACTGGACTGCCGAGGATGAGGCGAAAAATGCCGCGCTCAATGCGGCGCTTCAGGCATGGCAGCAGACACCGGATTCCCCGGAACAGCTCGCGACACTGCCTGTGCTCGATGTCTCCGAGGTCAGCGATCAGCCGGCCTGGACGGAAACTGCGGTTCATGAAGCGGACGGCGTCACGGTGCTGTATCATCCCGAGCCCTGCATGGGTCTGGTGCATGTCGGGCTGTATTTCCGCATGACCGATTACAGCATTGACGATCTGCCGCTGCTGCTGCATCTCGGTTCGCTGTTCGGCAAGCTCCCGACCGCGCATTATTCCGCGCTGGAATTGCAGCAGGAGCTGAAAAATAAGGTCGGCCGCCTCGAAACCTCCGTGGAGATCCTTGCGGAGAAAAATCAGCAGGACACCTGCATTCCGCTCCTGACGGTGCGGTGCAGCTTCCTCGCAGAGCGGCAGGCAGATGCCGCAAGGCTGATCGAGGAGGTGCTGCTGACAACCGACTTCACGCAGAAAGACAAGATCCGGGAGATCCTGCTGCAAACCGACGAACGGTTCAAGCAGTTCCCGGTTATGGGCGGTCATGCGCTCGGCCTGAGTGCCGTGCTCTCCCGCTGCTCTGCTGCGTATGCTGCGCGTGACGCGCTGGGCGGCTATACGGCCATTCGCCGGACACATGCGCTGGTCAAGAACTTTGATACGGAATTCGATGCATTCTGCACACTGATGCAGCGCGTACAGCGGGAGACTTGCTGCAAGGAACGCCTGACAGCCGGCGTGACCTCCGCAAAGGAGACTGCGATCCATGATATTCTCGCGGCATTCCCGCAGGGGACGGCCGTGCCGGAGCAGGTACACTATGAGCTGCATCTGCCCGAACGCATGGGCTGCCGCATTCCGGCGCAGATCGGCTTTGCCGTGCAGGGATATCAGCTCACGGGGGATGACCCTGCATTTGATGCGGGCTATCGCGTTGCGGCGAAGATCCTTTCGCTGAGCTATCTCTGGAATGTTGTGCGCGTGCAGGGCGGTGCCTACGGAACCGGCATCTCGATCCGGCGCGACGGCAGTCTGCTCACGTACTCCTACCGCGATCCCTCTCCTGCCGCGTCCCTCAGCGTCAACCGCGGACTGTCCGATTTTATCCGGCAGTTCTGCGAGAGCGGGGAGCCGATCGACGGCTATATCATTTCGACGGTCAATGACGAGGACCCGCTGCGCGCACCGCGTGATAACGGCTTCACGGCCGACAGCCTGTGGTTCACGAAGCGCACAAAGGAGGAGTTTGCCGCCGAGCGGAAGCAAATGCTCAGCACCACGAAGGAGACACTGCTGCGCTCCTGCGCGGTCTGGGACACATTCGCAGAAAAGGGCAGCGTGTGCGTCTGCGCCGCAGAAAACCTGCTGAATGACTGCGCGGATCTTACGGTCTGCGAGCTGTAAATCCTGAAGATCACAAACAAAAGCCCCGGTACAGTTCAAAACCGTACCGGGGCTGATTTGCACCGTCAGATCAGTAGCCGTTCTTATGGCGCTGCTGCATGATCGCCGGATAATCGCGGTATGCGAGATCAAGGTCACATTCGCAGTTGACACCGCTGACGGCATTCGTGCCGACATTCAGTCCGGTCGAGCCGTACTGCCAGATGCCGTAGCTTTCCTTGATATTCGGCTTGGTCACGCGCCAGTTTGCGACCCAGATGTCATACTTTTTCACCATGCTGTCGGTCATGTAGGAACGGAAGCAGGGGTTCGTGTAGATCACAACATAGTAGCCCTTTTTCTCCATTTCGCTGCAAAATGCATCGACGATCGCGGAGAATTCATCCTTGGAGAGCGTGCCGTTGAGGACGGCCTTCTGCTGGGTAGGATCCTCGATATCGAACGCGATCGGGTACTCAAACTTCCGGTCGCCGAGCACCTGTGCGCAGACATTCGCCTCGATGCGCGCCTCATCTGCGGACATTGCGTAGGAATACCAGTAAGCACCGACGGGGATTCCCGCAGCCTTTGCGCCGTTGTAGTATGTATAGAACATCGAATCGACCTGCTTGGCGTATTTGCCGTAGCCCGCACGGAGAATCGCAAACTGACCGTGCGGATCCTTTGCGACCTGACTGAAGTTGACATTGCCCTGGAAGCGCGAAATATCAATCCCGCGCTTCAGCACGCCGCTCTGTGAGGGCAGAACGATCGCTCTGGTGGTTGTAACGGGCTTGGCCGTTGAGACAGAAGCAGTTGTCGAAGCGGTGGTTGTTGTCGTGACCGTAGTTGTCGTGGTTGTCGTGGTGGTCGTAGTCGTTGTGGTCGTTGTTGTGGTAGTAGTCGTTGCAGAAGTCGTTTCTGCCGCGGTTACGGTCGTTTGTTCGGGCTCCGTCACGCCGATTCCGAGCAGCGGAGCACGCTCGCGCACGCGGATATGGCCGCGCTGTGCCAGCATCGGCAGCGTTTCCGTCGGCCCGGCCCCGCTTGAATCCCAGAAAGCCGGCATCTCCGGGATCAGCGGATAGTCCGTGCCCGGCTCTGCATCGGAGGGAATCCGGAAATAAAGCTGAATCAGCTCCACATCGCCCTCGATCATGAGATCGCTGCCTGCGGCTGCAACGACGCCGACCGTGCTGCTGTCCTGTGCCAGATAAGAGGTACACGCCCATGTCTCGGTCGTCAGCAGCGGCTCATCGTTGAACACGCCCGGCACCATCTGCACGCCCTCTGCATCTACCGGCATCAGGCCGCCGAAGCTGACACCGGATGCCATCCACTTGAAGCCGGGATTGTTTGTGACATACACATCGACGCTGACAGTCTCGCCGGGCAGTCCCTCTGCATCGGAAATGCAAAGGCCGATCGGGGCTGTTTCCGTCACGATTGCACGCTTGGAAAGCACGAAGTCAAAGACATCGACCACGCCGTCGCCGTTCAGATCGGTCTGTTCCTGCTGTACGGTGACAGCAGCGGCGGGGGATGTGAGCTGTAAGGTGCCAAGCAGGAGTGCCAGTCCTGCGGCCAGTCGTTTTCTTGCCTGATTGAACATTGCGGATCCTCCCTAAAAAGCATAAACAAACAATAGTTTCTCTCTCTTACTTTCACGGTACGGCGCGTAATAATGCCCAATTTCTTTCCTCTCTGTTTTTATTTTACCACAAATTGACTAGCAATTCAATATTTTTTCACATTTTGTTCAGAATTTCTAATATACATGCAAACGATTCCTCATACAGAGTGATATTTCATGCAGAATGCCGAATTTGACATTTTTCGGGATCGGCACTTGACATTTCCGGTGTTTTGCGGTATAATATGAGGGCAGTCACGGAAATATGCTGTTTTAGCTCAGTTGGTAGAGCACATCCTTGGTAAGGATGAGGTCGCTGGTTCGACTCCAGTAAACAGCTTGAGAACCGGTGCTTCGGAAACGAAGTCACCGGTTTTTTCATATCCGGACAGACCGGAAGCACCTGAACAGGCGATGCCCGGTCAGGAAGCCCTGTCAATCTATCCGCCATGCAGACCGAAAAGGATGCTATATATGAATACAAAATTATCACCTGATTATATCACACTGGAGCTGCACAAGGTGCTCGAAGCGCTGAGCCGTGAGGCAGCCAACGAACGAACCAAGGAGCTGGCGCTGGCGCTGACGCCGGAAACCGACCCTGAACGGGTGCGCTATGCCCTTCAGCAGACCGAGGATGCCTTTCAGCTCTCGGTGCGGTTCGGTGCGCCCGTCTTCGACAGCTTTCACGATGTCTGTGCGGCGCTCCGGCACACACAGTCCGGTGCGCGTGTCTCGCTGAAGGAGCTGCTGGAGATCGCAAGACTGCTGCGGCAGATCAGCTCGCTCGCGGACTGGTATGCGCACTGTGAGCAGGTGCAGACGACGCTCTCCGATCTCTTTGAGCGCCTGCGCCCGAATCCCTATCTCGCAGACCTGCTGGAACGGTCGATCGAGACAGAGGAGCGCCTTGCCGATGCCGCAAGCCCTGCGCTGGGGCAGATTCGCAGAAAGCTCGCACAGGCGGGCGTCAGACTGCGCGAAAAGCTCGAAAAAATGATCAAATCACCGTCCATGCAGACCTATTTGCAGGAGCAGATCGTCACGATCCGCGACGGCCGGTATGTCATCCCGGTCAAGGCGGAGCACCGCGGCGATGTCGCCGGCCTGATCCACGACACCTCTGCGACCGGTCAGACCTATTTCATCGAGCCGATGGCGATTGTCGAGGCAAACAACGACATTCGCCTGCTCGAAACACAGGAGCTTGAGGAGATCGACCGCATCATGCAGAAGCTCTGCGCGGAATGCGGTGCGGCAGCGGAGGACATGCTCGCGGGCTATCAGATCGCGGCGGAGCTGAACCTGTATTTTGCAAAGGCATCGCTCGGCGCAATGCACAAGGGCATCATCCCGCAGATCAATGAGGACGGCGCGATGCTGCTGAAAAAAGCGCGGCATCCGCTGCTCGACCCGAAAACCGTTGTGCCGATCTCGCTGAGCCTCGGCACCGATTATCACGCGCTTATCATCACCGGCCCGAACACCGGCGGTAAGACCGTCGCGCTGAAAACGGTCGGCCTGCTGACGGCAATGGCCATGTGCGGACTGATGATCCCCGCCGCAGACGGCAGCAGCATTTCCGTATTTGACCGCATCCTCGTCGATATCGGCGACCGGCAGAGCATCGAATATAATCTCTCGACCTTCAGCGCGCATACCCTGCAGGATATCGCGATCCTCAATGCGGCCGATGATAAGACACTTGTGCTGATTGATGAGCTCGGCTCCGGTACAGACCCGGTCGAGGGCGCTGCACTGGCCGTTGCGGTCATTGAACGGCTGCGTCAGCAGGGTGCGGTGCTGATCGTCACGACACACTATCAGGAATTGAAGCGCTATGCGCTCGAAACACCGGATGTGGAGAACGCCTCCTGCGAATTCGACCTCGAAACGCTGAAGCCGACCTACCGTCTGGTGATCGGCTCGCCGGGCAAATCCAATGCGTTTGCGATTGCGGGGACACTCGGCATGCCGGAGGATGTGATCGCCCATGCAAAGGAGCTTGTCTCGACCGAGAACCAGCGCTTTGAGCGCGCCGTTGAGCAGCTCGACCGCGCAAGAGCGGAGCATGAAAAGGAGCTCGCGGAGCTGACGCGCCTGCGGGCCGATGCCGCAAAGCACGAAAAGGCACTGCGCGAACAGGCGGAAACACTGGACAGACGCCGCGAGGAGGAGCTCGAAAAGATCCGCGGGCAGGCAAGACGCATCGTTGAGCAGACTGTGACCGAATCCAATGCGCTGCTTGAAGAACTGCGGGAGCTGAAGAAGCAGAAGGATCAGGCAGACTTTGACAAGAAGCTCGCTGCCGCAAAAACGGACTCCCGCCGGACGATCGACAAGCTGTACGAAAATACCGATACAGACGACCAAAGCACCTATGTCCTGCCGCGCGCACTGAAGCCCGGCGACTCCGTGCAGATCGTGTCAATGGGCAGAAGCGGCACCGTGCTGACCGAGCCCGCCGGCGGTGTGGTGACCGTGCAGATCGGCGCGATGAAAACCCGTGTGCCGATCGGGAATATCCGGCTGGAGCTGCAAAAGACGCAGCAGAAGGAAAAACAGAAGCAGCAGCGTGTCCATGCGGCGGTCGTGCGCTCAGAGAAGGGCGGCAGCGCAGGGCGCGGAACCCGCGGCGGGGTGAATGAGCTTGATATCCGCGGCTGTACGGTCGATGAGGGTATTATGATGACGGAGCAGTTCATCTCAGGCTCAGTGCTGATGGGCTTTGAAACAGTCACGATCATCCACGGCAAGGGAACCGGTGCGCTCCGCAAGGGCATCCACGAGCACCTGCGCCGCATGAAGCAGGTCAAGTCCTACCGCCTGGGCGTCTACGGCGAGGGCGAGGACGGCGTGACGGTCGTTACCCTGAAATAAACGACCAGAAAGGCAGGTGGCATATGCCGCAAACCGATTATACGGAGATCTCGCCGGTCGATCTGCGCAATCCGTTCCGGAACCCGACCGAGGAACCGGATTATTCACCGGATTACCGTGAGATCGCGCCGGAGCTGGATGTCCCCGGCAGCAAGCTCCCGCTGGTTCCGGCAAAAGCCGAGCGTGTCCGCATCCGGCGGTATTTCAATATGACCTTTCTCACGCTGATGTTCGGCTTTGTTGTGGCGATGAGCATTTACACGGGGCTGCACATGCTGAGCACAGCGATCCTGCGGCAGGTCGATCTCCGAAAAGTCGGGGAGCTGCCGCAGAATTATGTGATGATCGCGGAGCAGTACATGAACGACAGCGCGATCATCAACGCGATCACGCTGATCGCATTTCTCTGCGGCAACCTGACCGCATTTCTCGTCGGGTGCAGGCTGACGAACGTAAAGCCGAAAACAATGTTCCGGCTGCGCGATCTGCATTTTGTGCGGGCGGTGATGTATGTACTGATCGGGCTCTGGCTGCAATTACTGTCCGGCATGCTGACGGACTGGCTGACGCCGCTGCTGAAGCGTGCGGGGATGCGCATTGCGCAGCCGGGCTTTGAGCTGACCGGGAGCAGCTCCCGGATCATGCTGCTGGTGGTATATCTCTGTCTGATCGCGCCGGTCACAGAGGAGCTGCTGCTGCGCGGTGTGGCGCTGAAAAATCTCAGCAGAGTGAGTCAGCGCTTCGGCATTTTCATGTCAGCATTTTTGTTTGCGGTGATGCACGGGAATCTTTCGCAGTTTTTGTTCACATTCCCGCTGGGCATTCTGCTGGGATACATCACGGTGCGGCACAATTCTCTGACGCCTGCGATCATCACGCATATGGCGGTCAATCTGTTTGCGCTGGTGTATTCCTATGCAGAGCATGAGATGCAGCGGTCATTTTTCCGCACGGCAGATCTGAGCTATACGCTGCTGCTGCTTTTGCTGGGAAGTGCGGCATTTTTCTATCTGATTCTGACGGAGCGGCTGCCGGATCAGACGCCGCATCAGGCGATGCGCGGGATGCGGCTGGCGGCGGGGTGTCCGCTGTTCTGGGCATTTCTGTGCATGCACGCGGCTGTTGTGATCTACTCTGTCATGTAACGTCGCTCACCGCAGGGCGCAAAAACTTTCATTGGGTACGTAATTATTTAGGTAGTCGGAAAAATAATGTTAAAACAAATAGTTTTAATTTCGCCCATATGAAAAGTTTCGCTCAAGCCTTTTCAAAGGCTTGCGGGTCGAGGTGAGTTTGCAGAGCAAACT
>CAMNJD010000567.1 GCA_946540705.1 uncultured Ruminococcus sp.
ACCATGGCTTAAAACTTCTATATCAGCGCCGCTCTTAAGGCATGCCGTCCGGTTTTCTGTTTGATTGGATTGCCGGTCATTCCTCGCCGGACTGTGCTGCCTCATCGGCGCTGCTGTCCACAAGCGGAATGTCAATCTGCGGATTCTGCGGGGTCATGGCCTTTTTCGCGGCCTCCTGCGCTCTGCGGCTCTCGATCGTGAGCTCGCCCTTCATGATCTGAAGGAACTCCTCCTCGTTGACCCGCTCATATTCGAGCAGGAATTCCGCGAGGCGAGTGTGCTCATCGCGATGCTCGCGCAGAATGGACAGTGCGCGTTCATAGCCCTCCTCAACGATGCGGCGAACCTCCGTGTCGATGCGGGAAGCGACCTCCTCGGAATAATCGCGGACATGGCCAAGATCGCGGCCGATAAAGACTTCATCGTTTTCAGAGCCGTATGCGACCGGGCCGAGTGCCTCGGAAAGACCCCAGCGCGTGACCATATTCTTTGCGAGCTTTGTTGCCCGCTCAATGTCATTGGAGGCACCGGTGCAGATGTCGTCGAGTGCGACGGCCTCGCCGGCTCTGCCGCCCATCATCATGACGATCGTTTCGAGCAGCTTGGTCTTGCTCATGTGGCTGTCTTCGGTATCGGGACGGGTCCATGTCATACCGGCAGCCATGCCGCGCGGGATGACGCTGACCTGCTGCACGCGGTCCTGCGTCGGCAGATGATATGCAGTGACCGCATGACCAGCCTCATGGAACGCAGTGATGCGCTTGTCGTGCGGAGTCGGAAGATGCGATTTCTTTTCCGGGCCTGCAAGAACCTTCATGGTTGCTTCCTCGATATCCTCGCTGATGATCGCCTTGCGGTTTGCGCGCGCTGCGAGGATCGCGGCCTCATTCAGCAGATTTTCAAGGTCTGCGCCGGTGAAGCCCTGCGTATCCTTTGCGATCTCGTGGAAATCGACATCCGGGCCGATCGGCTTCTTGCCCTTGTGAACCTTGAGAATCTCCTCTCTGCCCTTGACATCGGGGTAATTGACCGTGATCTGACGGTCGAAGCGTCCCGGACGGAGCAGTGCCGGGTCGAGGATATCGCGGCGGTTTGTCGCAGCGATGACGATGACGTTTTCCTTGTCGGTAAAGCCGTCCATCTCAACGAGGAGCTGGTTCAGCGTCTGCTCACGTTCATCGTGGCCGCCGCCGAGACCGGAGCCTCTGTGCCGTCCGACCGCGTCGATCTCGTCGATGAACACAATCGAGGGCGCATGCTTTTTCGCCTGATCGAACAGATCTCTGACTCTGCTCGCGCCGACGCCGACGAACATCTCAACGAAGTCCGAGCCGGAGATCGGGAAGAACGGGACGCCCGCTTCACCGGCGACCGCTCTTGCAAGCAGCGTTTTACCGGTACCGGGAGGACCCAGCAGCAGCACGCCGCGCGGGATTCTCGCACCGATATCGTCATATTTCTTCGGATCCTTCAGGAAATCGACGATCTCGGCCATTTCGGCCTTTTCCTCATCGGCGCCCGCGACATCTGCAAACATCGCTTTCTTGGCGCTGCCGGACGCAGCCTTGATGTTGGCCTTGCCGAAGGAATTGATCTTTCCGCCGCCGTTTGCCTGCCGGAACATGACCACGAACAGCACGATCGCCATGATCATGAGGATCGCAGTCGGCACGACCGTCAGCAGCCACGAATTATCCGTGACCTTGAAATAGTCCTGCGTGAGCTGCGCATCCGGGTGCTTCTTGTTGTACTGCTCCCGGTATTTCTCCACATCATCCAGGAAGATCCCGACATTCGGAACTTCATAGGTATGCCATTCATCCTTGTTCTCGTCGGTGCTGAGCTTGTATTTCAGCTCACCGCTGCCGAGGTCGAGGGTATATTCGGTTACCTCATAGCTGTCAAAGTGCTTCATAATGTCTGAATACTGGACCTTATGCTGATTGCCCGCGAGTGCCGGCAGCAGAATCCAGATCGCAGCGATAAACAGCGCCGCGATGATGAGATAGGTCAGTAATCCGCGATTTTTTCCCAAGTATCACTCACTCCTTTGTCTGAAGTTTCATCTGCTGACCGATCCGCTTTTATGGCATATGCCGTCAGCGTGAGCAGTCTGTGCGTATCCGCGCCGGGCTTTACCCTGGCCGCGATGCCGACCCGCTCGCAGAAAATGCAGCCTTGTTCGTCAAAAAGCGCATACAAAGACCGTCTTTGCGGCTGCGGGACACAGCCCTGCACCTGCTTTTTCAGCGTTGTGCAGAAATCCCGCCCCGGGAGCTGCATCCGGTCCGTGCCGCGCAGCGCCCGAAAATACGGTCGCCCTATTATCATATCAAAATCGAGCGTAGACAATGTGTCGCTTTTGTGAATGTTACGTGATAATGCCCCCTGCTCCGTGACTTCTGCGATGCAGACGCGGTCGGCAAAGAGGCGGTTCTGTCCGGTCTGAAGCGGCAGGCAGTCACAGAGCACCGCTTCCCGTCTGATATACAGCATGCCCGCATCGGCCTGTGCATAAACATCCCGCGAGAACGAAATGCGCCCGCTGCCGTTTTGCAGCAGGGCATCGGCTGCCGAGAGGTTCTCAAAGGTCGGGTCGATATGCTTTGCGCCTTGCAGCAGCTCTGTTTCCGCGAGCATTCTGCGGTATACGCGCATGCGGACCGGCTGCGGAAACCGCATGAGCCCCTGCATTCCGCCGCTGACCGGCTCTGAGCAGGCGTCATACGCGGCATCGGCCTGTTGTGTCAGCAGTGCCTCATCGGCAGTGAGCAGCGCCGCACATCGGCTGATGTGATGCAGTGCTGCGGGATTTTCGTCCCTGAGCAGCGGCAGGAGCCTGTGCCGGATGCGGTTGCGGCTGGCGGATTCCTCCGCGTTGGTGCCGTCCTCGACATAATCCTGTCCGATCTCCTGCAAATACGCAAGGATCTCCGCCCTTTCGGCATGGAGCAGCGGCCGGATGATCCTGCCGTCGGGGGAGCGGGGCGGGATGCCGCAAAGTCCTCTCAGGCCGCTGCCGCGCAGCAGATGAAACAGCACAGTCTCGGCATTGTCATCCGCATGGTGTGCGGTTGCGATCTCACCCGCAGGTGCGGCCTGATACAGGGCGTCATAGCGCAGTCTGCGGGCGGCAGTTTCCAGCGAGAGCCGGTGCTCTGCGGCATATTCCGGCGCATGCACATACACCGTCTGAAGCGGAACACCGCGTTTTGAGCAGAGTGCGGCACAAAATGCGGCATCGCGGTCTGCTTCCCCGCCGCGGATGCCGTGGTGGACATGCACCGCACGGAGCGTGATGCCGAGCACATCGCGCAGATCATGCAGACAGCAGAGCAGCGCGGTACTGTCCGCGCCGCCTGAAAATGCAACGGTACAGATCCCGGCCGTCGGAGTGCCCGTGCCGTGCAGCACCAGACTGTACAGCCGTTCCGAAGCCGTCATGCCGGCGGAGCCTCACTCTTTTCCGGCGATGAGAAGCGCGTATACTGCGCGTCCCAGACGAGCTTGATATTGGCAGTCTCGCCGTGACGGTTCTTTGCGACGATGCACTCCGTAATGTTCGGAGATTCTGACTTTTCCCTGTTATAGTAATAGTCGTTGTAGAGGAACATGATGATATCTGCGTCCTGCTCGATCGAGCCGGATTCACGCAGGTCGGACATCATCGGGCGCTTGTCGGGTCTGCTTTCGACGCCGCGGTTGAGCTGTGAGAGCAGCAGCACCGGTACGTTCAGCTCCTTTGCCATGAGCTTCAGATTTCGCGTGATATCGGAAATGACCAGCACGCGGTTTTCGGATTTCAGCGGAGCATCCATGAGCTGAAGGTAGTCGATGACGACCATGCCGAGATTCTTGATGCGTCTGAGCTGTGCCTTCATTTTGGAGACGGTGATGCCGGTCGTTTCGGAAAGGTAGATGTTCATGCCGGAGAGCACATCCGCGCCCTGCGCAATGCGCGCCCACTCCTTGCTGTCGAGGCGGCCGGTGCGCAGCTTGTGCGAATCGACCAGCGCCTCCGTCGAGAGCATGCGCGAGACAAGCTGCTCCATGCTCATTTCGAGCGAATAGACCGCGACGGTGCGTCCCGAGCGCCGTGTGACATTGGTCGCGAGGTTCAGTGCAAAGGATGTTTTGCCCATACCCGGACGGGCTGCGAGGATCACAAGGTCGGAATTTGTCATGCCGCCCGTGACGGTATCGAGCTCCGGAAAGCCGGTTTTTGCGCCGAGATACTTCTCGCGGTCAGGGCCGGAAAGATCGCCCAGATGCATATAGGTATTGACGACAACATCCCTGATCGGAACCAGTCCGCGCACATCGCGTCCCTGCCGGATATCATAGATCCGCTGCTCGGCGGAATCCAGAAGATTCTCTGCGGTTTCCGTGCCGCTGCTGATCTCCTTCAGCAGATCGCTTGCGACGGTCGCGAGCGCCCTTGCGGAATACTTCTCCGCGAGAATGCGGCAATAGCTGTCGATATTGCCGGCAGAGGGCACGCTCTCGGCCAGTGCGGTCAGATAGCGCTTGCCCTCTGCGGAATTTTCAAAGATGCCGAGCCGCACCGCCTCATTCAGAATGACGACGATGTCCATTTTGTCGGCATTGCCGCCGGAAAAGAGTCTTGTCATGAGCTGGAACAGCTCCCGGTGCTGTTCATGGTAGAACGCTTCGGGTCTGATATACTCCAGCGCTGTCGAGAGCGTCTCCGGTGCAACGAGGATCGAGCCGAGCACGGACTGCTCTGCTTCAAAGCTGTGCGGCATTTCCGCCGCAGAGAGCCCCTCTCCGGGGAGTGAAAACAGATCAGGCATTTTCCGGCACCACGGAAACGGTGAACTTTGCAGTGATGCCTGCATAGAGCTTGGCCTCTGCGCTGTAGTCGCCGGCGTTCTTCATCTCGCTGCTGACGCTGAGCTTGCGCTTATCGACGGAAAAACCGAACTGCGCAGTGACCGCATCGGCGACATTGCCGAGCGTGACGGCACCGAACAGTCTGCCGCCCTGTCCGGCCTTTGCACGGACGGTGACGGTCTTGCCGTTCAGCTTTTCAGCCTGTGCATTGGCCTCCTGCTTTGCAACGTCGATCTTGTGCTGTGCGGAGGCTTTCTCGCCCTCCAGCTTATTGAGGTTTGCGGCAGTTGCCTCTGCTGCAAGACCCTTGCCGATCAGAAAATTGCGGGCATAGCCGTCCGAGACATTCTTGACCTCGCCCTTTTTGCCGGTGCCCTTGACATCCTGAAGCAAAATAACCTTCATTTTGAGTTCATCCTTTCTGCGGTTCTCCGCTCTGCTCCTCTGCGGCGTGCTGTGCGGCCTGAAGCTGCGCTTCCGTTTCATACAGCACCTCGATCAGCATGCTGCGGAGCTGCTGCACGGTGACATCCCGGCGCTGTGTTGCGGCCATGATCTGATGTCCGCCGCCGCCGAGCTGTTCCATGACGATCTGTACATTCATCTTGCCGAGCGAACGGGCGGAAATACACGCCTGCCCGCCGGAGGAATAGACCACGAACGATGCCGCAACGCCCTCAACGCCCAGCAGCTCATCGGCTGCCTGCGATGCGATGATGCGGATATCGGGGAGCTCCTCCGTTTCCATGGTGATCGCGAACCTGCCGTGCAGCTCGGCCTCGGAAACGAGCTTCGAGCGGTGCCGGTAGGCGTCGAGCGACTCAGCAAAGAGCGTCTTGACCGCGATCGGGTCAGCGCCGCGCTCGCGCAGATAGGCTGCGACCTCAAAGGTATGCACGCCTGTCTGCATGATAAAATTCTTCGTATCGAGCATGATGCCCGAGAGCAGCGCCTCTGCGCAGAACTGCGGCATCTGGTCGCGGAAATCGAGGAACTGGATCATGCCCGTGACGAGCTCTGCTGCCGATGACGCATACGGGTCATGCAGCTTGAGCGTTGTATTATCGAGATAATTGACCATCTGGCGGTGGTGGTCGATGACAACGACATGCCGTGCCATCTTATACAGATCGACGTCCTCCACGATATCCTTGCTGAAGGTATCGACAATGACGAGCAGGTCTGTGCCGGTGAGGCGTTCTCTGGCGGTATCGGGGGAGATCATGCAGCCGGGCATTTCCGTTTCGATCCGGTCCGTCAGCAGCTTTGCGAGCGTTGTCTCTGTCCGGATGACGATATTATACGGGATGCCGGTCTGCTCCGCGATGAACGCGATGCCGACTGCCGCACCCACGGCATCCAGATCGCTGGCGCGGTGTCCCATGATATAGACATGGCTGCACCGCATCATGAGCTTATGCAGCTCTCTTGCGACGGCGCGGTTCTTGGCCTTGTTGCGGTGCTCGATACCCTTAGAGACACCGCCGTAGAACGTGAAGCCGGATTCCGTCTTGATCGCGGCCTGATCGCCGCCGCGTCCCAGCGCCATGTCCAGCGACTGCTGTGCATAGTGCTCATTCTGCGCGATATTGGTTCCGCTTCTGCCGACACCGATCGAGAGTGTCAGGCTGCTGCGCCCCTTGACGAGAATCTTTCTCGCCTCATCGAGCAGCGGGAAGTGTGCGCGCTCCATTTCAATGCAGTAGCGCACCTCTGTAATGACCATAAAGCGGTCGTCATCGAGATGACAGAACACACTGTTCGTCCCCTCGAGCAGCTTGTCAAACAGCGTTTCGAGTGATGCGAGCACGAGTGCGCGCTCACTCTGCCGGGTGCCGTTGAACAGATCCTCGAAGTTGTCAATGACGATCATCAGGACGCAGGGCCGGCTGTCCATATAGGTTCTGCGCAGCTCTGCGTAGTTTGTGATATCCTGAAAGCAGAACAGCTCGGTATGGCCGTTCTTGCGTTCATAGTCTGTCCGTGAGACAAGATAGTGCCTGTCATAGAGATCGAGCTCCACGGCCTCGCCGTCCTCGACGGCATCCGGGCGCAGCGGGATCGCGCTCTGGAGCGTCATGCCGAACAGGTCGCTCCCGCCGGCAATGCTGTCCGCAAAGCTCTCATTATACCAGAGAACCTCATGCCTTGCGTTGAGAATGACCAGCGGCACGGGCATATGCTCCGGTGCGGATTCCATCGTGCGGTCGATCAGTGTATTCATTTTTGCGACATAGCGGATCGTTCCCTGCCGCAGCTTTACCAGCTCCGAGCCGAACCAGAATGCCGAGGCCAGAAAGCCCGACACCAGCACCCAGTAGAACGGGCTTTTCCAGTGTGACCCTGCAAGGATCAGTGCGGCAAGACATATGACTGCAAGAACCGCGACCGAGCAGAATATCCGCCAAAGCTGCCTTCTCTGCATGACTTCTCTCACCTGCCTTTTTCATTTCCTTCTGTCAGCGGCAGACAGTGCCGTTCAGACCTCCATAATGATCGGGAGGATCATCGGGCTGCGCTTTGTTGTCTCGAAGATATAGTCAGACAGCACATCGCGCATTCTGCCCTTGAGTGCATTCCAGTCGCGCAGCTCATGCGGTGCGCAGCGTTCGAGTGCATCGGTTAGGCGGTTCCGGGCTTCTTCCATGAGCTCCTCGGATTCCCTGACATAGACAAAGCCTCTCGAAATGAGCTCGGGGCCGGAAACGATGACATTGTCGCCGCGGTTGATGCCCAGCACGATGATAATGAGGCCGTCCTGCGCAAGATGCTTTCTGTCCCGCAGCACGATCGAGCCGACGTCGCCGACGCCGAGGCCGTCCACGAGCACTCTGCCCGCAGGCGCCTGCCCGGTGATCTTCATGTCGATGCCGTTTGTCTCGATGATATCGCCGATCTGTCCGATGAGGATATGATCGCGCTGCATGCCGGTTTCGAGCGCGAGCTCGGCATGCTTTTTCAGGTGCTTGTATTCGCCGTGGACCGGGATAAAGTATTTGGGCTTGGTCAGTGCCAGCATGAGCTTCAGCTCCTCCTGGCAGGCGTGGCCGGAGACATGCACCTCATACATTCTTTCATAGACAACATGTGCGCCGGACTTCATCAGCTCATTGACAACCCGTGTGACGTATTTTTCGTTGCCGGGGATCGGTGTTGCAGAGATGATGATGAAATCCTGCGGGGTGATGTTGACCTTTTTGTGATCGCCCATTGCCATGCGCGTCAGTGCGGACATCGGCTCGCCCTGACTGCCGGTCGTGATGAGCACGATCCGGTCTGCGGAATAGCGGTTCATCAGTTCGATGTCGATGATCGTACCGTCCTTGACCGTGAGGTATCCCAGCTCCCGTGCAATGGTGATGACATTGACCATGCTGCGTCCGAACACGGCGACCTTTCGGCCGTTTTTCTCGGCGCAGTCGATGATCTGCTGAACTCTGTGGATATTCGAGGAGAAGGTCGCGATGATGATGCGCTTGCCCTCTGCCGCGGCAAAGAGCTTGTCGAAGGATTCACCGACCTTCCGTTCTGTCGGGGTATAGCCCGGGCGCTCTGCGTTGGTCGAATCGGCCATGAGCGCGAGCACGCCTCTGCTGCCGAGCTCGCCGAAGCGTCCCAGGTCGATGATGCCGCCGTCGATCGGGGAATAATCGACCTTAAAGTCGCCCGTATGCACCAGAACGCCTGCCGGGGTATGGATTGCAAGACCCACGGCATCCGGGATCGAGTGGTTGACATGGATCAGCTCGACGGCCATGCAGCCCATGCGGATCGTTTTGCGCGGCTGCACGATATTCAGCTCGACCTTGCCGTTGAGCTGATGCTCCTTGAGCTTTGCCTCGACCAGTGCGAGAGTCAGCCGGGTGCCGTAGACGGGCGTATTGACCTTTTTCAGCAGATACGCGAGGCCGCCGATGTGATCCTCGTGGCCGTGCGTCAGGACGATGCCTCTCAGCTTGTCGGCATTGCGTTCGACATAGGTGAAATCCGGGATGACCAGATCGACGCCGAGCATTTCGGCATCCGGGAAGGCAAGGCCGCAGTCGATGATGAACATATCGTTTGCGCATTCGATCACGGTCATGTTCTTGCCGATCTCGCCGAGTCCTCCGAGCGGGATGATGCGCACAGGTGTTTTGGCGCGGACGGGACGCTCATTCCGTGGCTGTGCCTTCTGCACACCGGCGGTGCGGGGTGCGGGCTGCTGGGCGCTCTCAGCACTGACGATTTTTGTGACGGCAGGCGCCTGTACAGCTTCGGTCTTTGTCTTTTTCCGTTCCCGCTTCTCGAGCTTTTCGCTGACGAGCTCAGCGGGCATGATCTTTCTTCCGATCGCGGAGAGAGGAATCCCTCCGCCGCGCTGCGGCTTGGAGCCTCTGGGCGCCGCAGGCTGCTTTCTGTTCGGTTCTCTGTTCAAATGATAAGCCTCTCTTTCCGTATCCGCCCCGGCGGCGGACACAAATATTTTGGGTATCCATACAGATTCAGTATACGCGAAATAGCAGAAAAAGTCAAGTTCTTTTTGAAAAAGGGAGTCCATTTGCGGAATCTCAGACAAAAAGAAGTCCGAAACAGCGCGGTTTTTGCTGAGATTTGACAGAAAGCGCCGGCAACGGAAAAGCACCGTGTCAGACAGCCTTCCGGCATCGGACACGGTGCATCTCACTGGGGATAAAATGGAGAGGGTAATAATAAGAGAGGGTTCTTACAATGCGGGATCATTCAGAGCGCGCTGATGTACTTTGCCAGATAGCGCAGGATCCGGTCGAGGTCAAAGACATCGGTGAGGCCGTTGCCGTCGCAGTCGGCGTTCGCCTTGCCCTGTGCGGAGACATCGCCGTCTTTCAGGGTCGGATCGTCGCCGGTCAGTCTGGCCATCAGCACTGCATCGAGAACATCGACTGCACCTGAGCAGTCCAGGTCGCCGCGCATGACTGCGGCCACAGGTACATCCTCACTGTCGGAGGAGCTGTTCGTTGTGGAGGTCGTTGTCACGGTCGTCGTTGTGACGGCGGACGCAGTGGTAGAAGTCGTCGCTGCGGTTGTGCTGGTTGTGGTTGTGCTGGTTGTGGTTGTGCTGGTTGTCGTTGCGCTCGTTGTGGTTGCGGTGGGCTGAACGACCGAGCCTGCAAAGCTGCCTGATACAGATGTATCATCGAGCGTGCCGCCGTTCTTTGCAAAGTAGCTCTTGAGCGACGAGGTGTCGGTCTGGAGCACATAGTTGTTGGAGGGGATATAGGACAGCGAAGCATTCGTATCGAAATCGCCGTACTTGTTGTTGCTGGAGACTTTCGCGGTCTTGGAGGTCACAACAGTAGCCTGCATATCGCCCTTGCAGTTTGTCAGGGTGTCGTTGAAGCTCTTGATCGCGCCCTGCTTGATCTGCTGCGGGTTCTTGGAGTTCTCAAAGAGGTTGTATTCCGAGAAGATGTAGGCATCTGCACGGGGGTTCTGGCAATAGCTGGTCTGACCCTCGAAGATGTTGTTGTACATGTGGATATTTGCCTGACGGGCGAGCGGTCCGCGGGATTCGCAGGCCTTCCAGTAGTTGTGGTGGAAGGTGATATGGAACTGGAGGTTGCTGTCAGAGGCACCGACCAGATTGGTCTTGTGGTAGCCTTCATAATAGTTGTAGCTGTTGGTGAAGTACATGCCGCGCTTGAAATCGCAGGCACCGTCGCCGCCGGCCTTGTCGGACTCTGCGGGGTTGGAGATCGAGGGCTTGTAGAATTCGTTGTTGTGGATCCAGCAGTGCTCGACCGAAGCGGTGAGCGTGCTGCCCTCCTGCACACCCTCCATGCCGATGCAGTCCTCGGGGACATTGCGGAATTTCAGGTTTCTGACCTCGAAGCTCTTGCCGAGGTTCGGGTTGCCGCTCTCACAGATGAAGTGGAACCCCCAGCCGTTGACGGTCGCGTCAGAGCCGATGCCCTCGATCGTGACATCCTTGCCCGACTGCATTCTTGCCATGAAGCCGTTGTCGCCGACCGATCCGCCGTAATCAACGGAATCGTAAGCGGTCAGGCCGCTCGGCGCCTTGACATCGCCGATGATGCGGATGACGAGCGGGGTGCCGTCCTTCGCGATCTTTTCGATGATGCCCTTGTTGGAATTGGCTGTGCCGCCCTTGGAATTTTTGCCGCCGGAGGATTCCTTGCCGGAGGAATTGAGGATATTGCCGATGCCGCTGACGGTCGTGCCGTCCTTGGATTTCAGCGTGACGGTATCCTTGTTGCTTTCCGTGACATACAGCACGATTGCGTTGTCCTTCAGGGTTCCGTCATCCTTATAGGCGCCGACGCCTGCGGTATAGTTGAAATGAGCATAGCCCGAACGGTCCTGCGCGGTGACGCTGATGCCGCTGATCGTTGCATTGCCCTTCTGTGTCTCAATGCTCAGCGAATAGGTGCCTGCGGGCAGCCCGGGGATGTCGATGCGGACGCCCTGCGAGGTGTCGCGCACCAGATATGTCAGGTCATCGCCGGAGAGCCTGCCGCTGGTCTTGCCGGAGTACGATACGCCTGTGACCTGTGCGTCGGTGACGCCGGAGATCACGGCAAACAGCATCTCATTCCAGCCGCCGGATGTCACGAGCTTGAGATTGCCCGAGACAGTCTGTCCGCCGCCGCCCTGTGTCGAAGCGGTCGTAACGGTCGTGCCGGCGGGAATCTCGCTCTGCTGAGTCGGTGTCGTGACGGCTGTGCCGCTGCCGCCGGTCAGCCCGATGTAAAACAGATTCGAGCTGCCGCTGCCTTTTTTGATCTCATGCGAGCCGGCAGGCAGGACAGCAGTGAAGATGCCGTCTGCGGGGATATTTTTTGCGGCACCGTCCAGAAGGAAGGTTGTGCCGTCCTTGATCGCAAGGGTCAGGGTCATATCGGAAGCGGTCGTGAAGGCAACGCTCGTCGCGCTCTCCATTTTGAGGCACTGGGTCAGCGTCAGGCCGTTATAGGTCATCGTGCCCTTGCCGGTCGAGAGGTTGCCGGTGATATCGAAATAGCTGCTTGCAGAACCGTCAGCCGTGAAGTTGTGGCTGACCGAGCCGGTGATCGCTGCGGCAGAGATGCTCACTGCTGCGGCTTGTACATTGCCCTGCACCGGGCGGAGTGCTGCACCGGAGGCCATGACGGCCAGTGCGGTCAGCAGACTGATCCGTTTGCTCATTGCCTGAATAATCATCTGATATTCCTCCTCAAAATCATATCATAACAAGCTGTTTATTTCTATCTCTGCGGATGCCGGATGAAAAAAGGGCGGACGGCCGGCTGCTGTGCTCCTTGGGGGAAGAGTGTCCGCCGGCCGATCCGTGAATCCGGTTTCCATGTACTATGATACTAAAATTTGCGCTGAATTTCAATGATGTATGGTATGGAACAACTGACAGATTATCCGGCAGACAATCTGTCAGCAAACTGTCAGCAAAACGCAGGGGTCTGCACAGACAGCTATACTATAACTATCTGTATTGATATATACATCTATGAAACCGCTGATGAAAGTGCTTCCGGCGGATTGATCATGAGATTCCCGATGCCGGCAAAATGCCGGTGCAAAAACGGTGTGGTTTTGTGCAATATCACGAAGTTTGTGAAAAATTCATGGGAACGCTTGACAAGATACCGGAAAAGTGGTATCTTATACTTAGCACTCGGAGAGATAGAGTGCTAGCAGATGCAAAAGCAGTCTGCAAAGAACATGGAACGGATGAAAGGATGGTGTCGGATGGATGATCGTAAGCTCAGGATTCTCGCAGCAGTTGTCGATGCTTATGTCACGACCGGCGAGCCCGTCGGCTCAAAGGCCATCGCTGCACTGCCTGATATCCACGTTTCCGCTGCGACGATCCGCAATGACATGGCGGTGCTCGAACAGCTCGGTCTGCTCGAACAGCCCCATACCTCCGCCGGACGCATCCCGACATTTCAGGGCTATAAGGTATACATCGAAAAATGTATGCACGGCGCGGCACTGAGCGAGGAGGAGAGAACACGCCTCGATTCGATGCTCTCCGCAGACGGCGAGCTCAACGAGGATTCCCTCATCCAGTCCGCAACAACAGCGCTCGCAGAGATCACAAAGTGCGCGGCGGTCGCCGTCAATGCGATGCCGCAGTTCTCCGTGATCTCCAAGGTCGAGGTCATCCCGACCGGAAAACGCCTCTACGTCATTCTGCTCATCACCTCCGGCGGCAGCATCAAAAACAAAGCCTGCCGTCTGGAATTCGACCTCAATGAGGAGCAGCTCGCATTCTTCACGAAGTTCCTCACGGAGCATCTGCACGGCGTTTCCGTCAGCGATCTCTCACCGGAAATGTTCGATCAGCTCGTCACGGCAATGGGCGCATATATGGTGTCGCTCGGGCCGCTTGTCCACGGGCTCTATGAGCTCAGCCGCGATATGATGCGGCAGGAGCTGACCGTCAACGGCACCCGCAACCTGCTGACCTGCAATGAGCTCGACACAAAGGATATCGTCGAATTCATGGAGCATCAGGATGTCATCATGCCGATCCTGAACGATACGTTCAGCGGCATTCATGTGACCTTCAGCGAGGACGCAAAGCGCGGGAATCCGCAGCAGACCTTCGTGATCGGCAATTCCAGCATGATCGTCGGCCGCTATCAGAAGGACGGCAAAGAGGCCGGAAAGCTCGGCATTATCGGCCCGATGCGGCTCAATTACGCGAAGGTGATCCCTTATCTTGAATATTTTACGGAGAAAATCAGCAATCTGATCTCCGAGAAGGAGGATGACGACAATGACAGACGAGATCCGTGACGCGGACGGCTGCGAGGACTTTGAGTCGCTCGAGGAAAGCGGTCTGCATGACAGCGCACCGGAAAATGACAGTGCACCGGAAAATGACAGCGCCGCAGAGGCAAAGGATCTGACGGATGAGGAAGCTCCCTTTGAGGAGACCGATGACGGGGAGCCGGAGATCCCGGAGGAAGACCCCGCCGAGCAGAAATTGCAGGAGGCAAATGACAAATATCTGCGCCTCTTTGCGGAATTTGACAATTTCCGCAAGCGCACTGCAAAGGAGAAATCCGAAACGTATCAGGATGCCGTCGCAAAGACACTGCTCTCCCTGCTCCCGGCTGTGGACAGCTTCGAGCTTGCGATGAAAGCACCCTGCACCGATGACGCTTACCGCAGCGGCATCGAGAAGATCTACAATCAGATGACAGACCTGCTCAAAAAGCTCGGGCTTGAGGAGATCCCGGCGCTGAATGAGCCCTTTGACCCGAAGGTGCATAACGCGATCCGGCAGGTCGAGGACGAGAATTTCGGTGAGAGCACCGTCTGTGAGGTCTATCAGAAGGGCTATCGCCTCGGCAGCCGCATCGTCCGGTGTGCGATGGTCAGTGTTGCGAACTAGACCGGCAGCCGTGAGAGGCTTTGATTATCTTTTTGAAACTGAAAGTAAATCCCCCGCGGGAATCATAGAAATGATCCTGCATATTATATGAGTATCATCAGGAGGTAACTATTATGAGCAAAATTATCGGTATCGACCTCGGTACAACCAATTCGTGCGTCGCTGTTATGGAAGGCGGCAACGCAACTGTTATCCCGAACGCAGAGGGCGCAAGAACGACCCCGTCTGTTGTTGCAGTTTCCAAGACCGGTGAGCGTCTTGTCGGTCAGATCGCAAAGCGTCAGGCGATCACCAATCCGGACAATACCGTCATCTCGATCAAGAGAAAGATGGGTACCAACCAGAAGGTCACGGTTGACGGCAAGGCCTACACCCCGCAGGAGATCTCCGCAATGATCCTTCAGAAGCTGAAGGCCGATGCAGAGGCATATCTGGGCGAGACAGTCACCGAGGCAGTCATCACCGTTCCGGCATACTTCACCGACTCCCAGCGTCAGGCAACCAAGGACGCGGGTCAGATCGCCGGCCTCACTGTCAAGAGAATCATCAATGAGCCGACTGCTGCTGCGCTGTCCTACGGCATCGACAAGGAGGATGAGCAGAAGATCATGGTCTTTGACCTCGGCGGCGGTACCTTCGATGTTTCGATCATCGACATGGGCGACGGCGTGACGGAGGTTCTCGCAACCGCCGGCAACAACCACCTCGGCGGCGATGACTTCGACCAGAGAATCATCGACTGGATGGTCAAGGAGTTCAAGGCATCTGAGGGCATCGACCTCACAAACGACAAGAGCGCGATGCAGAGACTGAAGGAAGCCGCTGAAAAGGCAAAGATCGAGCTGTCCTCAATGACCACCACCAACATCAACCTGCCGTTCATCAGCGTGGATGCGACCGGCCCGAAGCACCTCGATCTCACGCTCTCGCAGGCAAAGTTCAACGAAATGACCGAGGATCTCGTCCGTGCGACAATGGGCCCGGTCGATCAGGCACTCCGCGATTCCGGCCTGAGCCCGTCTGACCTGGACAAGGTGCTGCTCGTCGGCGGTTCCTCGAGAATCCCGGCTGTGCAGGAGGCTGTCAAGCAGAGAATCGGCAAGGAGCCGTTCAAGGGCATCAACCCGGATGAGTGCGTCGCACTCGGTGCCGCATATCAGGGCGGTATCCTCGGCGGCGACGTCAAGGGCGGTCTGCTCCTGCTCGACGTCACACCGCTGTCCCTCGGCCTCGAAACCATGGGCGGCATCTGCACCAAGCTGATCGAGCGCAACACCACCATCCCTGCAAAGAAGTCGCAGGTCTTCTCGACCGCAGCCGATAACCAGCCTGCCGTTGATATCGTTGTGCTTCAGGGTGAGCGTGAGTTCTCCAAGGACAACAAGAAGCTGGGCGAGTTCCGCCTCGACGGCATTGCTCCGGCACCGCGCGGTGTCCCGCAGATCGAGGTCACGTTCGATATCGACGCGAACGGCATCGTTCATGTTTCCGCAAAGGATCTCGGCACCGGCAAGGAGCAGAATATCACGATCACTTCCTCGACCAACATGAGCAAGGAAGATATCGACCGCGCAGTCCGCGAGGCAGAGCAGTTTGCTGAGGAGGACAAGAAGCGCAAGGAGTCCGTTGATGCAAAGAACAACGGCGAATCTCTCGTGTTCCAGTGCGAGAAGGCAATCAAGGAATTCGGCGATAAGGTCGATCCGACCGACAAGGCCAATGTCGAGAGCGCAGTCAATGACCTGAAGGAAGCGCTCAAGACCGACAACACCGACGAGATCAAGGCAAAGACCGATGCGCTCCAGAATGCATTTTATGCGCTGAGCTCGAAGGTCTATCAGCAGGCCAACCCGGACGGCGCTGCACCGAACTTCTCCGATATGGGCAACATGGGCAACATGGGCAATACGGGCAGTAACGGCGGTGACAATGATGATGACAATATCATTGATGCCGAATATACCGAGCACTAAGTCATAACAACAGAAAAGCGTCAGGGGTGGAATATCTTCCGCCCCTCTCGCCGTATACAACGCAGAATCAGTCTGCACGAAAGGGTACAGATATGGATGACAACAAGCGCACACGCAAAATTACATTTGCAGTATTAGCAGCAATTATCCTGGCCGGCATTGTACTGTTTGCACTGTTTATGCGGCCGATCCCGGAGCTGCGGCTCGACAGCGTGTCTTCGGCAAAGCTGCTGCATATGCGGGGTTGACCGTATGAAGCAAAATCGGCGCACCGTTCTTGCAGGCTGCTGTGTCATGCTCACCGGAATGCTCTGTGCGGGCTGCGGCAAATCGCAGCAATCCGGTGCGGATGCATCCGGCGGAAGCAGCGGTGCGTGGCAGCCGACCGCTTATACGGCAGACGATCTGCCCGGACTGATGCCGGAGCATTACAGCCTGCCGCATACGCCCGATGCCGATGATACCGGCGCAGAGGCGCTGCGGGCATATAATATCCTGCTGGGCTATCTCGAAAATGAGCTGCAAATTTCATATCAGCTCTGCGACTATTACTATGTGGATTTCGATGAGATCCCGAACTGCTATGTCATCAAGGTCGTGCCGGACGGCGAAGCGCCCGATCGGTATGAGGCGGGAAAGGTGCCGGAGAATGCCGTCATGCTGTCGGTCTACCCGGACGGAACCCATGCCGAAAGCGGCGTTGTGCCGCATCTGATGGCGCGGAAATGGACGGCGGATCTGCGGGCTGAGTTTGCAAAGCTGCATCCGGAGTGGCATCTGAATACGGAGTATCTGGTGCTGGATCACATTGCTCCGGCTGTCAGCGGAACGGAATATCCGGATATCCGCGACTATCGGTTCTTTCTCGAGGGCGAGCGTCCGATCGGCAGCCGCGATATGACCGTCAATCTGATCCTGCCGGTCGGTACACCGGAAGCCGACGCGGAGGCGGTCTTTGCGGAGGCGGAGCCGCTGCTGATGAAGTATCACGCGACCTTCGTGCTGCTCGTCACACCGCAGGACGATGCCGCAATGGAAAAGCTCCTCGCAGAGGAGGCACAGTCCGGCAACTACTATGAATTCCATGCAGTTCCGCTCGCATGGTCAAAAGGATTTCCGGTCGGTCAGGAATAAGAAAATCCCGCACAGCTCTTGCAATCGGCGGATAATTGTGCTATAATATCCGTAATTGTGTGCGCAGATTCCGGAAACGGACTGCAAAGAATGAACAATAACACGAAAGGGTGTCAGATATGGCTGATAAAAAAGATTATTATGAGGTGCTGGGCGTCAGCAAAAGTGCTACCGATGAGGAATTGAAGAAGGCGTACCGTCAGCTCGCAAGGCAGTATCACCCCGATCTGCACCCGGATGATCCGACGGCTGAGGATAAGTTCAAGGAGATCACCGAGGCCTATGAGGTGCTGTCCAACAAGGAAAAGCGCGAGATGTACGATCAGTACGGCCACGCTGCCTTCGAGAACGGCGGTATGGGCGCAAACATGGGCGGATACTCCGACGTCAGCGAGATCCTTGAAAGCATCTTCGGCGGTTTCGGCGGCTTCGGCAGCATGTTCGGCGGCGGCGGCTCCCGTGCGCAGAATGCGAATGCGCCGCGCAGAGGCGCCGATATCCAGGCGACCGCAACGATCGAGTTCATGGAGGCCTGCAAGGGCAAGAAGCAGGTTTTGAATATCAGCCGGATGGAGACCTGCCCGGACTGCCGCGGCACCGGTGCAGCGGGCGGCTCGGAATCCGAGATCTGCCGCGACTGTCAGGGACGCGGTGTTGTCAAGTCGATGCAGCGCACGCCGTTCGGCATGATCTCCTCATCCAAGACCTGCCCGCACTGCGGCGGCAAGGGCCGGGTCATCAAGAACCCGTGTCAGCGCTGCAGAGGCGCAGGCAGAGTGCCCATGCAGCGTGAGGTCGATGTTGAGATTCCGGAGGGCATCAATGACGGCGCAACGCTGCGCTGCTACGGCCGCGGAGATGCGGGCGTCAACGGCGGCCCGAACGGCGATCTGCTCCTGACGGTCGGTGTGAAGCCGCATCCGCTCTTTACCCGCGAGGGCTACGATATTCACTGCACGATCCCGATTACCTATTCGCAGGCTGTGCTCGGCGCGGATATTGTTGTCCCGACGATCAACGGCAACGAAAAGCTCCACATCGGGGAGGGTACGCAGAACAATGCTGTCTTTAAGCTGCGCGGCAAGGGCGTCAAGCGTCTGAACCGGAACGATCACGGCGATCAGCATGTCAGAGTCTATGTGGAGATCCCCAAGGGTCTGGACAAAAAGCAGAAGGAGCTGCTCATGCAGCTTGAGGAATCGCTCGAATCGAAGAACTACGCAAAGCGCGAGGGATTCTTCAAAAAGCTCAAGGATATGTTCAACAAGGATTGAACAGAATACAGAAGGGAATGCCCCGAAGTGCTTTGAAAACGCTTCGGGGCATTTTTGGGATGTGCGGCGGATTCTGTTTGCGCATTGGTCATGAGATTGCTATAAACATGCGGAATCTGCTAGATTTTCTGCCGGATTGATGTTATAATCATGATAATCAAACTCCGCAACCCCTTCTGCGGAGAAACGGGAGGAATCACCATGAACAACAAACTCAGAATTTCGGCGCTGCTCGCGGCGGCCGCAATGCTGAGCGGCTGCGGCAGCGCCGGGGACAGCAGCAGCTCCGCTGCGGATTCTGCGGCAGAAAGCACGACCGGTACGGCAGAAGCCGCGCAGACTACAGCAACGGAGCGCACCGCTGCGGCGGCATCGCCCGACGATGCCGATGTTCCGTCACTTGACGGCTATGAGCTGCTCTGGCATGACGAATTCAGCGGCGACACCGTCGATGATACCAAGTGGAGCTTTGAGAAGCGACCGTCCGGCTGGACAAATCAGGAGCTTCAGGAGTACACGGTCACCGGCGACACGATCTTCACCCGCGACGGCTGCCTCGTCCTCAAGGCAATCAAATCCGAGGAGAACGGCGAGGTGCATTATCAGTCCGGCAAGGTGAATTCGCAGCATAAACGGCAGTTCACCTACGGCAAGGTCGTCGCACGCGCAAAGGTGCCCGAGGGTCAGGGACTCTGGCCGGCGATCTGGATGATGCCGGAGGACGAGCAGCACTACGGTCAGTGGCCGAAATGCGGCGAGATCGACATTATGGAGGTGCTCGGCAGCGATGTCAGAACCGCCTACGGCACGGTTCATTACGGCGAGCCGCATGCAGAGCAGCAGGGGACTGTCGTGCTCGAAAGCGGCAGCTTCGCAGAGGATTTCCACGAGTATTCCGTGGAATGGGAGCCCGGTGAGATCCGCTGGTACATCGACGACGAGCTGTACCTGACCGTCAATGACTGGTTTACGGCAGAGGCGGGGAAGGACGAGAAGCCCTATCCCGCACCGTTCGATCAGCCGTTCTTCGTGCAGATGAATCTGGCGGTCGGCGGCACATGGCCGGGCGACCCCGATGATACGACAGACTTTGACAACGCCGAGTTTCAGATCGACTACGTTCGCGTCTACCGGAAGCCGGAATATGACACCAATGTCACAAAACCGGAGGCAACGTACCGCGAGGCGCTTGAGGACGGCAATTTCATCTACAATGGCGATTTCGCCGAGGCAGAGGATCTGACCGATGACGTCAACTGGAAGTTCCTGCTTTTTGAGGGCGGCGAGGGCGCTGCCGAGATCAGGGACAATACCATGATCATCACGACCGAAAATGAAGGTACGGTCGATTACTCCGTGCAGCTCGTGCAGCCGGAGCTCCCGATGATCAAGGGCAAAAAGTACCGCGTCACCTTCGATGCATGGGCAGATGAGGAGCGCGACATCGTGGTCTGTGTCTCCGCACCGACTGCCGGCTGGATCCGCTATCTGAAGGACACCGCGCTGACTGTCCCGACCGAGAAAAAGACCTTTACCTACGAATTCGAGATGCATGACAAGGATGACCCGAACGGCCGTCTGGAATTCAATCTCGGACACAGAGGTTCGTCTGCAACAGTATACCTCACGAATGTCCGCGTTGAGGAAATCGCATAAAACAAATCGCTGCGCGATGATTTCAGAACGGGTCAGTCCCGGTTCCGGTCATCGCGCAGCGATTTACTATTTGTATTGGCAGTCCCTTTGGCGAGGCAGCGCGGAGCGATACATGATTCAGCGCATCAATAGGGACTGTCTCACTTTTTTGCGGCAGCGCGCTGGAATGCCTTGACGATCTCAACGATCGGGAGGATCGAGGCAGCGAGCAGCAGTGCCCAGAGATACTGCGTGCCGGTCAGAGCGGTCAGCGAGAAGACCTTGCGCAGTGCGGGCAGCAGCAGAACCGGAAACGTCAGCACAAAGGACAGCGCGATCGAGCCGAGCAGTGCGAGGTTGCGGCTGTGCATCGTGAACACGGAGCCGCGCAGACTGCGCATGTTCCATGCGTGGAGCATTTCGCAGACAGAGAGCGTCAGGAAAGCCATTGTCGTGCCGGCCTCACCGGAGCTCTGTGCGCCGATGACGTATGAGCCGAGCGTCAGCGCCGAGATGACGAGCCCCTGCCAGAGCAGGTTCACGCCCATGCCGTCAGCAAAAATATGCGTATTGCTGCTGCGGGGCTTGCGCTTCATAATGCCGCGCTCAGCGGGCTCCATGCCCAGCGCAACAGCCGGGAAGCAGTCAGAGATCAGGTTGATCCAGAGCAGATGCACCGGACTGAAGATCGTGAAGGAACCGCCGGTCAGGCTGCCCAGACCGATCGTCGCAATGAGAATGCAGATCACCTCGCTGAGGTTGCTCGAAAGCAGGAACTGGATCGCCTTGCGGATATTGTCGTAAATGCGGCGGCCTTCTTCGACTGCGCCGACGATCGTTGCAAAGTTGTCGTCCGTCAGCACCATATCAGCGACATTCTTGGTGACGTCCGTGCCGGTGATGCCCATGCCCACGCCGATATCGGCGCTCTTGATCGAGGGTGCGTCATTGACGCCGTCGCCGGTCATGGCCGTGGTCATATGCTTTTTGCGCCATGCGTTGACGATGCGGACCTTATGCTCCGGCTGCACACGCGCATAGACGCTGTAATCGCTGACATGCTCGTTGAATTCGTCATCGGGAATTGCGGAGAGCTCTGCGCCGGTCAGCGCCTTCTGGCCTTCGCCGAGGATGCCGAGCTCCTTGGCGATTGCGACAGCAGTGTCGCGGTGGTCGCCGGTGATCATGACCGGGCGGATGCCGGCGGTGCGGCAGAGGCCGATCGCATCCTTGACCTCCGGGCGAACCGGGTCGATCATGCCGGTCATGCCGATGTAAATGAGATCATGCTCCAGTGCGGCAGGGGAGATATGGTCGGGCAGCATGGTCAGCTCGCGGTATGCGGCCAGCAGCACGCGCAGTGCCTTGTCGGCCATTTCCTTGTTCTGCCGCAGGATCTCTGTGCGGTCGGCATCGGTCATCGGGCGAACCTTGCCGTTTTCGAGAATCTGCGTGCAGCAGCGCAGCACCTCATCCGGTGCGCCCTTGGTGTACTGCACATAGCCGTTTTCGGCCTGATGCACGGTAGACATCATCTTGCGGAGCGAATCGAACGGTGCCTCCGCGACACGCGGCGAGTCAGCTTCGATCTCATATTTTTTCAGCCCGCATTTGTTTGCATAGGCGACGAGCGCGGCCTCGGTCGGCTCACCGGTGACAGTCTCGTCGGTATTGAGCTTTGCATCGCAGCAGAGCGCCATTGCCCGTGCGAGCAGCTCCTTGTTATCGGTATGCTCCTCGACGACAGTCATCTTGTTCTGCGTCAGCGTACCGGTCTTATCGGAGCAGATGACCTGCGCACAGCCCAGCGCTTCAACGGCAGTCAGCTTGCGGATCACCGCGCCGCGCTTGGACATGTTGGTGACGCCGATCGAGAGCACGACCGTCACGACGGCGGCAAGACCCTCCGGGATCGCAGCGACCGCGAGGCTGACGGCGATCATGAACGAATTGAGGAAGCCCGGCAGCGTGATCGCGTGCGACTGAAGATACATTTGCAGGACGCTGATGCCGAGGATCAGCACGCAGATGCCCAGCACCGCGAAGGACAGGATCTTGCTGAGCTGGGAGAGGCTCTTTTGCAGCGGTGTCTCGTCATCGTCTGCCTCTGCGATCGCACCTGCGATCTTGCCCATTTCGGTCTGCATGCCGGTTGCGGTGACGACTGCCTCCGCACGGCCGTAGGCAATGCTGCTGCCCATGTAGATCATATTTTTGCGGTCGCCCAGCGGGACGTCATCGCCGGTGAGCGTTTCGGTATCCTTATCCGAGGGAACGCTCTCGCCGGTCAGTGCGGATTCCTCCGCCTTGAGCGCAGCGGCTTCGAGCAGGCGGCAGTCTGCGGGGACATTGTCGCCGGCCTCCAGCGTGATGACGTCGCCGACCACGAGCTCCGAGCTGGGTATGACGATCAGCTCGCCGGAGCGGAACACCTTGCTCTGTGCGGCACTCATTGCCTGAAGTGCGGCGATCGCAGCCTCGGCCTTATTCTCCTGATAGACGCCGAGTACGGCGTTTGCGATGACGACAAACAGAATGATAAACACATCTGCTTCGAGCTTGCCCTCCTGTATGATACCGGTGATCGCCGACACAACAGCCGCGGCCAGCAGCACAAGGATCATCGGGTTTTTGAACTGCTCGATGAATCTTGCGAGCAGGGTTTTCTGCGGCGGCTCATCGAGCTTATTCGGGCCGTTTTTGGCAAGGCGGCTGGCAGCTTCGGCGGCGGTCAGACCCTCCTTGCTGCTCTGAACCTCTGCGAGCACGGCCTCGGCTGATTCGAGATAATGCTTCATTTCTAACAAACCTCCTGTTGCGTACATCAGGCGCATACAGTCCGTCCTGTTTCAGACATTTTGCATGCGCCGACTATTATTATAGCAAAAACCGAAATGGAATACAAGAGCATTCGCAAAATTTTACAGAAACCTAACATAGAACAGCACTGCCCCGAAGCAATCCGTCAGATCACTTCGGGGCAGATCCGTTTTCATCTGCAAATGTCTTACTTCACATACTTGGATACATCAAGGTTCAGCCCCTTGATGCCGGCTGCGATGATCTTTGCGACAACATCTGCGCCGGTCTCGGTGAAATGCGTGTAGTCCGTGCTGCCGGTCGCGCCGCCGAGATAATAGTTCTTGACGGTGTTGTAGTCGCGCTTGTTGAAGTCGCCGGTCATTGCCTGTCCCAGATCGAAATACGGGATCTTGTACTTGCTCGCGAGCATTTTGCAGGCCGAGTCAATGTTGCGGTAGCCGACGGAGAACGGCATCGACTGGTTCTTGATCGAGAGTGTCGGGCTCATGAGAATCGGGGTCGCGCCCTTGTCCAGTGCGCCCTTGATATAGAAGGTCATGTAATATTCAAAGGAGCCCTCGACAGGGTTATCGACATTGCCCTTGACCGGCGCATAGCGCTCGGATTTGGTAGAGTCGCCGTCGTTGATGCCGAAGTCGATCAGCAGATAGTCGCCCGCCTTGATCTGGCCGAGGATCGTGTCCAGTCTGCCGTTGTCATAGAAGCTCTTGGAGCTGCGGCCTGCGATTGCGTAGTTCGAGACAGTCACGTTGTCTGTAAAGTAGTTCTGGAGATAATAGCCCCAGCCCTGCTGCGGGGCTTTGTCTGCGCGGTAGCTCTGTGCGGTGGAATCCGAAGCGATGAAGATGACCGGCTTGTCGGTGTCGATCACCTGCGGCTCCTGAGAGGGATCGTAGGACTGTGCGACCGGTTCATCGGTCAGGCAGAGATCCAGATAGTCGATATTCGGGCCGCCCTCGGCGGTGTTGGATTTCAGGGTGATGTAGTTGATGCCGGCAATGAGCGGAAGCACGATGCCGCGCTCCTCCCATGTCGTCCATGCGCCGGTCGTGAGGAAGCTCTGCTTCCAGATTTCGGTCGAGCTGCTGACCGAGATCATCATTTCGCGGTCATTGGCCGAGCCGTTTGCGATATGGAATGTGCAGAGGTAGTTGCCCTTCAGTGCGGTATTGACCGCAAAGGTCACGGCGCTCTTGTCGGTGTTGTCGAGATTGAGGTAATCCTTGTAGAGATAGCCCGCATTCGTTTCCTCATGCCAGCCGTCCGCGATGATCTGCTCGGTCGCGGCATACTTCGGGTCTGCAAAGGCATCGGTTTCGCCGGTCAGGAAGTTCACCATGACCGTGAGGTCATCTGCATCGGCCTTCATGTCGCCGTTGAGGTCAGACGCCTGCCGCTTGTTGTAGGGGGCATCCGCGTCATTCAGCACGCGCTTCATCAGCGTGAGGTCTGCGGCATTGATCTTTCCGTCGCCGGTCAGGTCGCCCTGTGCAAGCGGGCCGTCTTTGCCGACTGCGGCGGGGATCATCTGCCACTTCTGGTTATCGGTGCGGTCGTTCGTCCATTCGATCGCGTTTGCGTTTTCGTCATGCGAGCCGCCGGTGATGCCGACATAGCTCTTGTAGCCGGAGACAGCGGTCGCGATATGATAATAATCGCCGTCCTTGACGATCTTGAACACCTGTGCATTGTGGCTGGTATCCGTCCAGATGCCGACATTCGTGCCGTTGTCGGTCTTGCCGTCGGCGATGTCGAGCAGATAGGTGCTGCCGCCGTCCAGCATGGAGAAGATGTGGTAGGTTCCCTCCTCCGCTGCTGCGGAGAGCTTCCATGTATTTTTCTCAGAGGGAATCCCGTCGCTGCTCTGGGAGACATTGGTTCCCGCTGCTGCAGTGCCGCCCTCAACGGTCAGGTACATGCCGGATTCCGCATTGCGGAACATCACGGTCGTACCCTCAGCAAAGGTTTCGCCTTTGACCTCGGGCGCGCTGCCGTTGTTGATCGCGTCCGCCATGAACTGTGCCAGAACGGTCGCACCGGCGCGGTTCGGGTGCAGTCCGTCGTCGAGATACATGGCCGAAACTTCGTCCGCGGTTTTTGTCAGGCAGTAATCCTGCCAGAGGTTGAACAGGTCAACGACCTCGATATTCAGCGCAGCACCGACCTTGTCAAGCGAGCCGCCGTACCAGCGGCTGCCCAGCAGCGGATTGCGCTGACAGTCGCCGTTCCGGCCCTGCTGCTTGACAAGCATCACGCGCATGCCTTTCTTCATGGCACGCTGCGCCATGTCGGTGATGATCTCCTCATACTGTTCAGCGGTCGTGTTGTTCTTCTCGTTGGTATCGTTAATGCCGATCGAAATGACGTAAATATCGCCGGGCTGGCCGTTCTTTTCAATGACATCGAACTGACCGGCCTCTAAGAAGCCTCTTGCATACTGTCCCGAAGCGGCCATATTCATGACCTGCCACTGTGACGTGTCGATGAAATTCGGGAGCATCTGCGCCCAGCCTGCCTGTGCGGAAGTCGTCAGCGGGTAATAGTTGCAGACAGTCGAGTCGCCGCAGACCCAGATCGTCGGGTTTGTGTGCGTCTGAGTGGAGATCTGCTTGATTTCCAGTGCGGAGATCGAGAACGCATAGCCCTCCTTGCCCGCGCAGGCGCAGATATTGAGCTGACCGTCCGTGACCGGGACCTGAAGCGTGTGGTAGGCATTGTTGCCGGTCATGTTGACGATTTGCAGCATTTTTTCGATGCCGACGCTGGTGCGGTTGGTATTGCCGAGCCAGACCGACACCTGATACAGGCCGTTCGGAACATCGGCGCAGAAGGTATAATTGCCCGTTGCCGTCGCATTTTTGAACTGAACGGCATCACTGAGTGCGCCGCTGCCGGATGCGGACACATTCGCGGCGTCCGTGCCGGACGAGAAGCCGTAGCCGCGGGAGGCGTTGTAGCCGTCGGCTGCGGACACGCCGGTGTAGCCTGAGGCCGTCCCGCCGCCGCCGAAGTCAAATTTCCAGTAGGTGTTTGCCGCGGAAGCTGTTTCAGTCTGCGGCTTTACCGCCGGCAGTGCTGCTGCGGCGAGCGCAAGGGACGCGGCTGCGGCAGTGAGCTTTTTCCATATCTTTTTCATATCGGTTCCCCCAAATCAGGTTTTTGCAGCGAACATGACTGCCCTATTTCTGCATTCTCATCATACCATATATAAAACGCTGCTGTCAAGGAATTCCGGTGAGTTGGCGCGGATTTGACAGGAATCTGAAACAATTATACATATTTTACAGGATTTCATAACCTCTGGGAATATCATGTACATGTTCACAAAAAGCTTTCTGTGCATTCATATTTTATTCACACTTTATTCAGCGGCATTTTAGATTTATATTGTATAATAAATCCAAGGTTGAAGAAACCTTGTTTCAAATCCCCCAATCCCCCTATGTTTTGTTGATTTCACTTCCTCTTGCAGCTATGTGGCGTTGGTCACATAGTTTTTTCTTTTTTTAGGGAAAGTATCGCATTTGGTAGTATGTTGCGCAGGCGGAATCTGACCGGCTGTCTGTTTCTTTCATACGGAAAAGGAATCAGTGCCCTCCCCGTTTATGCCGGTACTCATATAGAAGATTTGCCCCGAAGCGTTTCACAAAAGCGTTTCGGGGCATTGTTTTTTATACTGGTGCTATAATAAATCGGAATTTGTCGGCATAATTACACCCAATAGACTTTTTGAAAATCGAAAACTTACTTCTCCCCACAGATC
>CAMNJD010000568.1 GCA_946540705.1 uncultured Ruminococcus sp.
TTTAGGCTCACGGAATACAATCCGCGGCTTGGCATCCTCCTTTGGAATCAGATACCAGCACTGATAAGGCTTTGCAAGCGGATTTTCATTCTCAAGTGAGAGCAACCCGCTTGTGTGCATGAAAGCATCCTGCGACCACACACGGAAGAATGACTGTTTCTGTTCATCTGTCAGCATTTCCTGCCCGAATTTCGCTGCACACATATTCGCCTTGTTCTCGTCAAACCCGAATTGCTTCTGAATCTGCTGTGCAAGCATTTTCTGCGTGGGAACATCCTCAAAGGACACCTCTCTGCCGGTTCTTAAATCCTTGATTGTGTAATATCCTTCCTCGTCCCGGTCCATCGCTACTTGCGTTTCCAGTTCCTTGCATTTCTGGATAAATTGTGAGCGGGCAATCATGACAGTGTTCTCGTCCTTCTTGTCATACAGACAGAACGCCCCCTCTGCGGAATGCGGGAACATTGCCGGGACATCAAAATTCTTCATTTCAGCGGTGAGAAACGGGATTTCCCATCTTTCGCATTTGAAGTTTCCGAGCGTTTCCGGCTGCTGTGCCATTTTGTCCTTGATACAAGCTGCACAGACCTCTTTGAAGATCGGCAGATCAGCACCGCGCACACAGGCATAGATGCTGCCCTTGCTCTTGGGATTCTTGAATGCAATCGGTATGCCGTATTCCTTTGCCTTCTTTGCGATTGCCTTCATTTCCTCGCGGGATACGCCGTTCTCACAGGTGCAGATTGTATCCTTGAGCCGTTCTGCATCCCTTTGCAGATCGTAGAGATTGACAACACCGGGTTTCAGATTTGTCAGATCAACGCCCTTCACCTTGTCTTTGCCGCTGCCAGCTCCGCCGCCGCCCTTTCCGGCTGCTTTGGCTGCGCTGCGCTCCCGCTCCATTGCAAAAAGCTCATGAAACAACCTCGCTATGGTTTCTGCCAGCTTGGTTGTCACATTCACTCCGGCTGTCACAGCTTTCTCCGCTACCTGCAAGGTAACACCTGTGACCTCCTCACTCATGTTCATTTGCATCGCTCCTTTGACATTTTGATATAGAAAAGCCCTGATATAAGGGCATATCAGGGCTGATCTTACTATTCAGTTCAGGTGACAGGTCTGTCGCCCTTCATGTCAAAGGAAAGGCAACATATAAACCGGAAGATAGATTACATTGTTTTCTTGCGCATAATCCTTCGTATAGACAAGATATTTACACAGAATGCGCGAAGAATACTTTTCAATGAAATGATCCAGCGATGCATGAGCTTTGAATCCGGATGATTTCACTTCTATCGGGCAGATCTTGTTTTTTTCTGGCAAGGATAAAATCAATCTCATAGTTGTGTCGTGACGGAGCTTTCATAAACGTGTAATAGAACAGTTCGTTTCCGTTTGCAGCAAGAATCTGTGCAACAACATTCTCATACAAATATCCGAGATTGGCAGACAACTTATCACCAAGCAGTTTTTCGTAGATTTCGTTTTCTGTAAAGTCCTTATCTTTGAACATCAGGGTTGTGAATAGCCCTGTATCGCATACAAACATCTTGAATTTGGATAAGTCCTTATTGGAAGATAAACCGACATTCGGATCGTTTGCGTGGTATGATATAAGAACAGTTTTTGAATCAGCCATTTCAGCAATCAATGTCAGAATATCATCTGCCCGTGTGCTTCTACTCAAAACGCTGCTGACCTGATATCTGGAGGCATTTTTGCTGAGCTGCGCCGGAATTGAATCAAACAGCATGGAGATACGACCGGTCGGATCAATTTTTTTGAAATCCTCTTCATAAAGATTCAGGATGTCTCTTTTGACCGCATCGACCAGTCGGAAATTGTTTGTGGTAATATATTCCTGAACAGCCTGCGGCATACCGCCCACAAGCATATACAGCCTGAAATCGCGGAGCAATTTTCGGTTCAACTGTTGTCCGACGGGTTTGCCTTTTTCATAAAACTGTCTGATAATACCATAACTCGTATGATCTCCGACAGCCCACAAAAACTCTTCATAATCCATCGGATACATGCTGATTCTGCGCTCTTCGCTGGGAATCACGATGTTTTTGACATTTTTTTTGATTGAAATCAGTGAACCTGTTTCAATATAATCGTAACGATGGTCTTTCACAAGGTGCTTGATTGCCTGACGCGCCAGCGGACACTTCTGAACCTCGTCAAATATAATCACAGATTTTCTTTCAATCAAATCCACCTTGAACTGGAGCTGAAGCTGTAGAAAAAGAAAATCAAGATCGGATATATCTTCAAACAGTTCAACTGTCGCTTTCGGCGCAATCGAAAAATCTATCAGAATATAGCTTTCATATTCATTCCTTGCGAACTCTTCAGCAACAGTGGATTTTCCGATTCGTCTTGCACCTTCAATCAGCAGTGCCGTTCTCCCGTCGGATTCCTTTTTCCACTCAAGCATCCTGTCATAAATTTTGCGCTGAAACAAGCAAAATCCCCCTTCCCGAAATTCAAAACGCAGAATATCCCCCAAATCGCACTTTTGTAATTGCTATTATACCCCAAAATCGCATTTTTGTCGTAAGCGTCAAATCCTCCGCACCCCATAAAGCACACCACCCGGACACAAAGTCCGGGTGGTGAATTAGATATTCGTAATCAAAGTACCG
>CAMNJD010000569.1 GCA_946540705.1 uncultured Ruminococcus sp.
CAAATTCAACTGTCCGGAGTTCACGAGCCTCTGCCCGATCACCGGTCAGCCGGATTTTGCGACGATCTACATTTCGTATGTCCCGCGCAGCCGCATGGTCGAGAGCAAATCGCTGAAGCTGTATCTGTTCAGCTTCCGCAATCACGGCGATTTCCACGAGGACTGCGTGAACATCATCATGAATGACCTCATCAGGCTCATGGAGCCTGCATACATCGAGGTCTGGGGCAAATTCCTGCCCCGCGGCGGCATCTCGATCGACCCCTACTGCAACTACGGCATGCCCGGCACAAAATGGGAGCAGGTCGCGTGGGAGCGCCTGACGCACCATGACCTCTACCCTGAGCCCGTTGATAACCGGTAACATAAAGCCGCCCCTCACCAAGGACAACGGTGAGGGGCGGCTGACTGTATTGTGTGTTCAGATATTCTTCCGGTAGATGAGCATAAGCCCTTTCAGCAGCAGGCGTTCATCCAGCACGATCTTTCGCTTGCAGAACGGAATGATCTTCGGTGCATTGCCGCCGGTCGCAACGACCGTGCAGCGCTGACCGAGCTCCTCCTCAATGCGTTCGGTGATGCCGTCGATCGCGGAGGCTGTGCTGTAAATGATGCCGCTTTTCATGCAGTCAACGGTGTTGGCCGCGATGACATGCTTCGGCGGGTCAAGGCTGATCTCGGGGAGCTGTGAGGCGCGGCTCGAAAGCGATTCCAGTGCCACGCGCACGCCCGGAATGATCAGGCCGCCGCGGAAAATATATTCGCTGTCTACGACTGAGATCGTCGTTGCAGTGCCCATGTCAACGGTAATGACCGGGCGGGGGTAATAATATGCGGCTGCGACTGCATCGGCAACGCGGTCACTGCCCAGCGATGCGGGGTTGTCGATCTGGATTCTGAGTCCGGTCTTGATGCCTGCGCCGACAACCATCGGCTCCAGCCCGACCGTTCGCAGCAGCGCCCGGCGCAAAGTCTGCGTCACAGGCGGAACCACAGACGAGAGAATGCAGCCCTCGAAGGCCGTATTCTGCATCCTGTTCAGCTCCAGCACGGTCTGCACCAGTACCGTATATTCCAGCTCGGTCGAAAGATGCGCGGTAGACAGCCGCTCCGTAAAGACGATGCCGTCTGCATCAAATGCGCCGATGACGATGTTCGTATTGCCGATATCGACAGCTAAAACCATAGTATTCCCCGTTCAGGATCAGGCCGCTTTGCTCTTGGCCGGCACATTGCTGAGCGGCAGGAAGCGCGCCTGATACAGTGCGGTACCGACAGCGCCGCAGACAACGGTCGTGAGCAGCATCTCCACGACGGCATTGAGGCCGACGAAGGTGCAGATGAACACGAGAATGTTCTGGCCGTTGATCTTCTCCTGCATGTATTCGGTATTGCCAAACAGCAGCACCAGTGCGCTCATGAACAGCGCTGTGTTCAGGAAGGCTGCACTGAAGCCGGAAAGAAAGCTCGTTGTTTTGCCGCCGATCTTCTTTTCGAGTGCGCGGTGCAGCAGGCCGACCAGCAGACCGTCCAGCGCACGCGGCACAAACCGCTGTACAAATGCGAGGAACGGGTTGATATCAAACAGAATGATACCCATACCGCTGGGGACGCCGATGCTGAGGCACTGCAAAAAGCTCAGCAGTCCGAAAACGGATCCCATGACGAGGCCGCCTACAGGTCCGAGTGCGATCGCGCCGATCGCGAGGGGGATGGTGTTGAGTGTGATGACCAGCGGCCCGACCGGGATGGAACCGATCGGCGTAAATGAGAACAGCACTTCGATTGCTGTCAGCATGCCGAGGATCACGATTGCCTTTGTCTTGTCCTTTGTGTTCATTTGAGTTTCCTCCTTGTTGTTATCATTCCCCTTTCGGGGATACAATACAGCATTGTCATTATACCGCGTTTTTCTGCGCTTGTAAACCGTTTTCACATAATTTACTGAAAAATCGTGAATTATGAAAAATGCACTTCCATTTTTATCTGCAAAATGGTATAATGATAACAGAGCCGGAGGGCTGAGTGAATGAAACGGAGGAACTCTTTATGCTGAACGGAAAAACAGTCGTGCTTGCCGTGACCGGCAGCATCGCCGCCTACAAGATCCCGAACCTTGTCCGGATGCTGACGAAGCAGCACTGCAATGTGCAGGTTCTGATGACGCAGAACGCGACGCAGTTCATCAACCCGGTCACCTTTGAAACGCTGACCTCGCACAAGTGCCTGATCGACACCTTCGACCGGAATTTCCAGTACAGCGTCGAGCATGTCGCACTGGCGAAGCAGGCGGATGCCGTCATGATCGCGCCGGCCTCTGCGAATGTGATTGGCAAGATCGCCTGCGGAATTGCGGACGATATGCTGACGACAACGGTCATGGCCTGCCCCTGCAAAAAGATCGTCGTTCCGGCAATGAACCATAATATGTACCACAATCCGATCGTGCAGGACAACCTGAAGAAGCTCGCCGCATACGGCTATGAGATCGCACAGCCGGACAGAGGCCGCCTCGCAAACGGCGATATCGGCGACGGGAGAATGCCCGAGGAAAGCGTGCTGTATCAGTATATTCTGCGGGAGATCGCGTATGAGAAGGATCTTGCGGGAAAGAAGGTGCTGGTGACTGCCGGCGCGACCCGGGAATCGCTCGACCCGGTGCGGTTCATCACGAACCATTCCTCCGGAAAAATGGGCTGCGCGATTGCAGAGGACGCGATGCTGCGTGGCGCGGAGGTCACGCTTGTCGCCGCGCATATGGAAATTGCGCCGCCGCTGTTCGTCGAGACAGTACCGGTCGTTTCCGCACAGGATATGTTCGAGGCCGTGACCGCCCGTGCGGATGACATGGATATCATCATCAAGGCGGCAGCCGTCGCAGACTACACCCCCGCAGTCGTCGCCGATCAGAAGATCAAGAAGGCTGACGGCAGCCTGACCGTCGAAATGCAGCGCACACAGGATATCCTGAAATACCTCGGTGCCAATAAGCGCAGGGGACAGTTCCTCTGCGGCTTCTCCATGGAAACGGAGCATCTCATTGAGAATTCGCGCAAAAAGCTCAGCGCCAAAAACTGCGACATGATCTGTGCGAACAGCCTCCGCACCGAGGGCGCAGGCTTCGGCACCGACACGAATGTCATCACGGTCATCACGCCGGAGGAAGTGTGCGAGCTTGAGAAAATGACCAAGGCTGAGGCTGCGCACCGCATTCTTTCGCTGATCCGCAGCAGAATGCAGTGATCCGGCATCACAGTCCGCTGACAGGAGGTGTTCATCATCGAGGCGCTTGAAAAGCTATTCTCGGTCATTCTCGGTGTTTTCATCGGCATTGCGATCGGTGCGTGGTATCTGCTGCGGGCGGTATTCCGCCTGATTACCGGCATCCTGCGCAAATTGCTGGAGCTGGCCTGCCCGCCGCTGCGCTATCAGATGCGCCTGAGCTGGCTTTTGCGCGATGCCGTTCACGGCAAGGATGCCCGTCTGCATACAGGCATTTTCAGCACGGAGGAGCTCAAAGGCGGCGAGACGGATGCCGTATTTCTGCGCATGCGCAAATGCATGGACAGCTACCGTGCCCAGAAGCAGCGCCGCCGCGGGACAAATCCGGTCTATGACGAGACTGACCGCCTGTATCCGGAATTCCTGAAGCAGTTTTCGATTGCCGCAGATACGGTCGATTTCAGCCGCATCAGCCTCTATGACCCGCAGGTGCATCCGGCGTTCGCGACAATGCGCAAGGCCGTGACCGGTACCGAGCTGCTTCTCGCAAAGCAGGAGGAGGCACTGCCGCTGGCCGCTGCACAGGACTCCTGACAATACATGACGCACCGCAGTGCCGGTTCATCCGGTTCCCGCGGTGCGTCATATGTTTTTGGGGGCTAATAAAGATTTGTTTGGATTCTCGCACAAAAAAGGTGATTTAGAACGGTTAAATAGAATAAGGTATCGCTTCGCGATGCTATTTTGAATGGGGAAAGCAGCCCTACGGGGTACTTTCCCCAAGCCCCA
>CAMNJD010000570.1 GCA_946540705.1 uncultured Ruminococcus sp.
TGGAGGTCGTGCAGATCGGTGATTATGCGTTTGTCGGCATGACGAAGCTGACCGGCGTCAAGCTCCCGAAAACGATCACCGGCATGGGCAAATATGCGTTTGCAGAATGTCCCTCGATCGAGCATTATGAGGTCGAGGCGGGCAATCCGGTGCTGAACAGCCGTGACGGAGCACTCTATTCAGACAGCGGCATGCTGCTGCTGCGTTATCCGGTCGGCACAAACCCGACCGATCTGGAGCTTGAGGAGGGTCTGGTCGGTGTCGGCAGCTCGGCATTTACATGCAGCAGAACGCTGCGTTCCGTCAAATTCCCTTCGACACTGGAATATATCGGCAATTCCGCCTTTGCAGAGTGCATTGACCTGCGGGCGATCGAAACACCGGCGAGCCTGAAGGAGATCGCGGATTTCGCGTTCAACGGCTGCACGTGCCTGAGCGATATCAAGCTGAATGAGGGACTCACGACCATCGGCGCGGGCGCGTTTACCAATACGGCGGTCGAATCCGTGGAGCTGCCCTCGACGCTGACGACAATCGGCGAGCAGGCATTCTGCAATACGCAGCTTACGGAGATCACGATTCCGCCCTCGGTCACGAATGTCGGTGCGAGCTCGTTTGGCTGGAAGATGAACGCAACGCTCGGTGAGCTGGTTGCCGACAAGACATTCATCGTCCGCGGAAAAAAGTCCAGCGATGCAGAGCGCTATGCGACCGACACCGAGGAGGGCAACGACTTCAAATTCGAGGAGACAACATTCGCGGAGTCGGACAGCAGCGAAAGCGGGGAGAGCAGCACGGCTGACGAAAGCAGCGATTCCGCAGCGCCGGCCGATTCCGAATCGTCTGCCGCAGAAACAGACGCGGACAGCGGCAGCAGCAAGACCGTGAAGATCGTCGGGCTGAGCTGCTGCGGCGTATTGCTTGCACTGATAGCGGCTGCTGCGGTTCTGACCGGCAGAAAGAAGTCGGGCGATGCCGGCACAGCAGAACCGAAACCGGATAAAAAAGAGGATTCAGCCGATGAAAAAGATGCGTGAACATAGTATGATGCGGCGGCTCGGCGGCATGCTTGCTGCGGCGGTACTGCTCAGCCCGGTGCTTGCCGGGATTCCGGCCTCCGCCGAGGGCGAGACTTTTGACGACGGCACCTGTACCTATGAGAAAATCAGCGGCGGTGTGCGGATTACGGCCGTTGAGGGCAGCACCACGATGCTGCATGTCAATTCCAACGTGGACGGCTATCCGATCCTTGAGATCGGCGACAGCGCATTTTCGTCCTGTACGGCGCTGAAAACGCTGACGATCGACGCGCCGGTGACGGTGCTCGGAACAGGCGCATTTGCGGGCTGTACCGCGCTGGAATCCATCAAGCTGCCCGATGAGCTGAAAACGATCGGGCCGGGTGCGTTTGCGTACTGCACAAGCCTTGCGGAGCTGGAGCTGCCGGAATCGGTCACAGAGATCGGTACGGGGGCATTTCAGTATTGCAGTTCCCTGACAGAGCTCACAATTCCCAAGGGCGTCAAGACGCTCTATGAAAATACATTTCTCAGCGCGGCACTGCTTGAAAAGGTCGTACTGCCGGAGGGACTTGAGACGATCAACACCGCCTGCTTCTGGAACTGCCTCGTGCTTCAGGAGCTCAATATTCCGGCTTCTGTCACGAGCATTGCCGATGTTGCGGTCGTGGCCTGCCCGGCACTTCAGAGGATCAATGTCGCTGAGGGAAATCCCAGCTATAAAAATGACGAAAACGGCGTTCTGTACGATATTTCCGGCGAGCGGCTGATCCTCTACCCCGCAGGCCGGAGCGATACCGTTTACAGCATCCCGGACAGCGTAAAGGAGATCGCACCCTATGCACTTGCGGGCGCACTGAAGATCGAGGAGCTGACGATCCCCGAAACGGTCACGACGATCGGCGCAGCAGCGTTCTCAAACGGCCGTTCACTGAAAAAGATCAACTGCCCGAAAAACCTGACAAGCCTGCCGGATAGCATATTCGCGGACTGTCCGCAGCTCGAGTCCTTTGAGATCCCGGATACGGTCACGGAGATCGGCGCCTGCGCGTTCATGCGCTGCGATCAGCTCAAAAGCATCGAGCTGCCTGCCTCGGTCGAAACGGTCGGCGACTACGCCTTTGCCGGCTGTACTGCGATGACGGAGGTCACGATCCCGGAAACGGTCAAAACAATCGGCGAATGTGCCTTTGGCTTCAATGTCGAGTTTGACGAGAGCGGCAATCCCAACGGCACGAAGATCGACGGCTTTGTGATTCACGGAAAGCCGGATACCGCCGCGAAATCCTATGCGGTCAGCAGCGGTGTGAAATTCGATCAGCAGGGCTTTGACAAAAATAAGCTCATTGCAGTCGGTGCTGCGGCGGCGGCAGTGATTCTGCTGGCAGCAGTGATCCTGTATCTGCGGCGCAAGCGTGCGGAGGACAAGGCGGCAGAGCCGGAAACGGCTGCGGCGGAGGAGACTCCGGCGGACGACCCCAATTATACCAGCATCCTCGGCGATGACGCGGAGGAGGACGGCGACCCCTATGACCGCAGCTACGGCTTCCGCACGGAGGACGATGCGGAGGAGGATGACGGTGACAGCGCTGCGGCGGATGACGAGGACGGCGGTGCGGATGATACAGACAGTCCGACCGATGCGAAGGGCAGAAGCACCTACGGTTTCGACCTCGGCGGTTCGACAGATGATCGGGGTTCGGACGAATAATATGCGGCGGAGCAGCTTTTCTGCCGCGGAGAAAGGAGGTCAGGCAGTATGGCGATCAAGCGGCGACACCGTGAACCGATCATGGTGTCACAGATGCGGCCGTTCAATCTGTTTCTGGTGCTGAGCGGATGCGTCTGTGTTGCATTCGCCCTGATTCACCTTTCGACAGTTGCCGAATTTCTGCGAAAGCTGCTTTCGGCACTGAGCCCGGTCATTGTCGGTATGGTATTTGCCTACCTGCTGAACCCGGCTGCGACATGGCTCGAAAAACGCTTCCGCACGCTCATGGGCGGCGTGCTGAAGAAGCACCCGAAGCTCGACCATTTCCCGCGCACGTTCGGTTCACTGCTGGCAGTGCTGCTGTTTGTGGGCTCTCTGTCGGCGCTGGTCATCGCGGTATCCTCACAGGTGATCGACGGCGTTTCGACGATGCTGGACAAGCTCCCGCATTATATTGAGCTGATCACGGAGAAAGCACAGCATTTGCTGCGCAAGGACAACACGATCACTGCCTATCTGCGGCAGCTCAGTGACAAGTTTTCCGCCTCCGATCTCGATACGGTCGATATGACGCAGCGTGTGCTCTCTGCTGTTGCCTCGGGCGCGGCGGGCACATTCGGCTTTTTGTATACGACAGTGGTCGGCTTTATTGTGACGGTGTACCTGCTGATCAGCAAGGAGCGGTTCATCCGGCAGTGGAAGCAGGTGCTCTTTGCAGTCTGCAAGCGCAAGACCGCAGAGACGATTGATACACAGATGATCAAGGTCAACAAGACCTTCAGTACGGCGGTGCTCGGCAAGTTGATCGACTCGTTCATCATCGGCCTGCTCTGCTTCATCGGCATCACGATCATCGGCACGCCGTATTCTGCGCTGATCGCGGTCATCATCGGCGTGACGAATATCATCCCGTACTTCGGCCCGGTCATCGGCGCGATCCCCTGCTGCCTGCTGATCCTCATGGAAAGCCCGACCAAGGCGCTGTATTTCGCGATTTTTGTGATCGCATTGCAGCAGTTTGACGCGAATATTCTTGACCCGAGAATCGTCGGTCAGTCGATCGGGTTGCCGGCCTTCTGGGAACTGTTTGCCTGCCTGCTCGGCAGCGGCCTGTTCGGTATCATCGGCCTGATTATCGGTGTGCCGGCGTTTGCGGTCGTCTATGAGCTTCTGCGGACGGTCGTGGTCCGGAAGCTGGAGGAGCGTGTCCGCGCCGGGGAAATGGACGCGGAGTATCTGAAGGAGAGGCTCGGCGTGACGTATGACCCGGAGGATGTTGACAGCGAGGATTCCGAGGAGGTGCCGGACAGCCAGTATGTGCAGCAGCTCTTCCTGCTGGAGGAGATCGCCGAAACACCGGATGTTCCGCCGAAGAATCTCTGAGTATAAAACCGCCCCGCACGGGTTGTTCCGTGCGGGGCGGTTTGCTTTGGCATGATTTTTCCATGACTTCGATCAGTTCCTTGAAAGCCTCTAAATACGGTTTAGAATCGTTGGGTTTTTATATCTGTGCGTTTTATTTTCCGATCGCGGTGCGGAGGGCGCGGAGCTCCTCGGTCGTCAGTTCGCGCCACTCGCCGGGCTTCAGCATGCCGAGCTTCACCGGGCCGATGCTGATGCGCCGCAGACGGGCGACCTCCAGTCCGACGGCCTCACACATCCGGCGGATCTCACGCTTTTTGCCCTCATGGATCGTGACCATGAGCACTACGCGGGTCGGTTCTGTCGCCTGCGTGACGATATTGGCAGGCGCCGTCACAAAGCCGTCGTCGAGCTTGACGCCGACAGACATCTGCGAAAGCTGTTCCTCTGAGACAGGCGGCCGCACGGTGACGCGGTAGGTCTTTGCGACCTCCCGTGATGGGTGCATGATGCCGTTCGCAAAGGCGCCGTCATTGGTAAACAGCAGCAGCCCCTCGGAGTTGCGGTCGAGCCGCCCGACGGGATACACGCGGGTATCGACGCCCTCAAGCAGCTCCGTGACGCAGCGCCGTCCCTGCTCATCCGAGAGCGTGGTGACATAGCCGCGGGGCTTGTTGAGCATGATATAGCGGAACTCTTTTTTCTTCGGGATATAGACCCGTTCGCCGCTGACAGTCAGCAGGTCGGACGGGAGCGCCTTGTCGCCCAGCCGCACCGGATGCCCGTTGACCTTGACCTTTCCGGCCTGAATGAGCGCTTCAGCCTTCCGGCGGGAGCAGTAGCCCGCATCGGAGAGAATTTTCTGTACTCTGATTTTTTCCATATTGTCTCCCTGAACTGTAATGGGAATGCAGATGCAGCGGGATCACTCTGCCTCAGCAGCGGCAGCCTTCGCTTTTTTCTCCTGACGCTCAGAGAGGAAGCCTGTGACCTTGTCCATGACATCCGGCACCATATTGACGATTGCGTTCGGGGTCGAGGCATTGACAGAGAGCTGGAGCAGCTTGACGTCGTTGGGCATGATGACGAGGAATGCGATCGGGGAGATCGACACACCGGCACCGCCGCCGCCGCCGAACATATCCTTTGCGACCTTGGTCGGCAGGTCGGAGCCTCCGGATGCAAAGCCGAACGACACCTTGGAGATCGGGATAACGGTCGTGTCATTGCTGCACTGGATCGGTCTGCCGATGATCGTATTTGCATCGACCATGCCGCGGATTTCGTCCATAGTGACGCGCAGGGTCTCCTGCACCGGATGTTCATTGTTGCGTTCGCTCATGATAGTTTCCTCCCTAGGTATAAAATGATTTGGTAAACAGAAACGGCTGACAGACGATCAGCTTTGCTGTGCCCGGGCAGCAGGCAGCGGCGCGGATTCCTTTTCGCGCAGCTTTTCCTCCTTGTCCTCACGCCGGAAGCGGCGGAAGGTGCGCCAGAGGAATTTGCAGCCGAGGATCAGTACGGTGAGGATCGCGGCTGCGGGAGAGACACGCAGCTCTAAGGAGCCGCTGTAATCGGACTTTTCACCGCAGAAATCCGCGAGAATGCGGAATTCGTCGGTCTGAAAATCGAGCAGGCGCTGGAGCTGTGCGAGCAGATTGAAGGCTGCGGCACAGATTTTGCCGTAGAGTGTAGCGGTCTTGGCCGGGTCATCCGAGGCGATCGACGCCCGCACCCTGACATGCCGGAAGTGAAAATGCCGCAGCAGAAACCGCACGGCGGGTGACAGGGAGGCAAGGCCGTCCTTGACGAGTCCGAGCACATCGTGCAGGGAATGCGGCTTGAGGCGCTTGAAAAAGCCGGGCTTTTTCTTTTTTTTCTTCGGATCGTCCTCAGCTTCGCCCTCGGGCTTGTCTGCGGATTCCTCAGTATTCTGCGCTGCCTCAGCGGCTTCATCCTTTTTGGATTTGCGCTTTTTCTTTTCCTTTTTGGGCTTTTTAGGCTTCTCCGGCTTCGGCGGTTGATCGGGCTTCTCCGGCTTTGCACCGGCAGACGGCTGCGTGACCGTCGCTGCTTCGCCGTCCGCATGAAGCGGGACGGATTCCGGGGGAGGATCGACACCCGGCTCAAACAGAGTCACATCCTCCGGTTTCGGGGGAACCTCCGGCGGAGAGGGCGGCGGGGCCGACTCCTTATGAAAGATCCGGATGAACACATAATATACAGCGACAGACCATTTTCCGCCGCCGAAGGACGCCTTGACCCGAACCGGGAGCAGAAAGATCACGCACAGGACAAACAGGATGCTGAAGAATATTGCCCAGCCCAATCCGCGTCACCGTCCTTTGCTCAATAAAATACACAAAATTATTATACCATATTTTCACAAAAAATGCAAGGCTTTTGCGCAGAAAAAGCCGCTCCGCAGAGACGGTCTGTGTCCTGCGGAGCGGAATGCCGGTTATTCGCGGATCACCGAATGCTCGAAGTCCTCATAGAAGTCGGTGCAGGCGCCGCTGTACTGCATGATGCCGCTGTGCAGATACACCGGAGCGGTCATGCCGTTCAGCGTGACGGTGTCGGTATTCTGCGCTGTGACAGACTGTTCAAAGGCGCGGGCATCCGCGATGTCGGTATAGCCGGTCACGACTGCGAATTCATCGCCGCCGACGCGGAATGCGAACATGTCCTCTTTCAGCGCACGGTCAATGCGCTCCGCGCTGCTGCGGATGACTTCATCGCCCAGCTCACGGCTCTTTTCGTTGATGACCATGAGATTCCGGATATCAAAGCAGACAATGTAAGTGCCTGTGCGGTTTTGAAGCTGCTCATACAGCTCTGTCAGATCAAATCTTACGCGCATCATAATCCCTCCGTTCGGTTCGTTGAGATGCATACGCGGATACAGACCGGTGAAACTGCGCGTTTTCGCAAAGTCTGAGGGGCTGATGCCCCAGAACAGCCGGAATGCACGGGTGAATGCTTCATTGGAGCCGTAGCCGTATTTCACGGCGGTGTCCAGCACCGGCGCACCCTGCGAGATTTCTCTTGCTGCGAGTGTCAGCCGGCGCCGCCGGACGTACTGCATGACACCGAGCTTTGTGCAGTATTTCCATGTCTTTTGCAGCGCTGAGACCGAGCAGCCGCAGTGCCTTGCAATCTCCGCCTGATCCAGCTCCTCGCAGAGCATTTCTTCAATGTAGCAGAGCGATTCTGCGAAAATGTAAAAATCCCTCACTATATCCGCCTCCTTTCCGCAGGGATCCGGATGCTGCGCGCCGCATTCTGTTCCCTGTTGTGATTCTATTATAGCACACCCTGCTGACGGATGCTTGATTGTTTGCGTAATATATTGATGTCCCAACGATCTCTTGAAGATATCTGCTTGTCTTTTTGCCGTGATACTGCGTTAGGGA
>CAMNJD010000571.1 GCA_946540705.1 uncultured Ruminococcus sp.
CGCTGCCAATCCCGTCAATAGAGGAACAGCACAAAACAGTATCAGAGATTGAGGACAGATTATCTGTCTGCGACCAAATCGAACAAACCGTAGATGCCGCCTTGCAGCAGGCAGAAGCCCTGCGGCAGAGCATCTTGAAAAAGGCTTTTGAGGGAGAATTGTAAAATGGAAGAAAACAAGTATCAGGACTGTTATGTAGCATTTCTTGATATTCTTGGCTTCAAGGAAATGCTTAAAAGTAATGATTTCGATCAAATGTTAAGCATATTCAAAGCTATAAAATATTTTAGGGCACGACCTGTTTTTGAGATGCCAGTTTATGCTGATATTCATGCTCACATAATGTCTGACAGCATAATTGTTTATGTCGATGCAACAAAAAAAGACAGTTTTGTTGCATTGACAGATGTATGCGCTCAGATTCAAATGTATTTACTTAGACTCGACACGCCTATTATTTTGCGCGGCGGTATATCACGAGGATCATTATACTGTGAAGACGGCATAATATTTGGAACGGGACTCAGTCGAGCATATATGCTTGAAGAAGGACTTGCAGTATTTCCGCGTGTAATTTTTACCGAGTCAACAAGAGCACAAGGTATGGAAAACTCTGGATTCTCAAAGTTCTTAGATAGTAGAAAACAGTTTTATTTAAAAGACGATGATGAATTGTTCTATATCGACTTTTTGGATACTTTTTCATATCTAGGACATACTCCCGTAAAGGAAATTGAAAAATCAAAAGAGAATGATATAGCATTTTTTGAAAAAATCGCAACGTTCGTAGACCAACATCTATCATATGAACTTAATCCGTCTGTTAGAGCTAAATATCTATGGCTAAAGAAAAAAATTCAATCACGAATACAACAAATGCCTAATATAAAAAAGCATTTTAAAGAAAAAGAACAAGAAAAGAAAAAGAAAGAATCCGCTGAAATGAACAAATATATTCAAGAAGGTCCTCGAGGTACATATGAGTGAACAAACCGCAAGTATCATATCAAAGGTCTGGGGAATATGCAATCCGCTGCGCGATGACGGCGTATCCTACGGCGACTATCTCGAACAGCTCACCTACCTGATCTTCCTCAAAATGTCCGATGAATATTCCAAGCCGCCCTACAAAAAGCAGACCGGCATTCCGGCAGGCTTCAGCTGGGCAGACCTCTGTGCGCTCAAAGGCGCGGCATTGGAGGCGCAGTACAAGAAAACGCTGGAGGAGCTTGCAAAACAGAGCGGCATCCTTGGCAAAATCTTTGCAGGCGCGACGAATAAGATCCGGAATGCCGCGATCTTCTACCGCATCGTGCAGATGATCGACAAGGAGAAATGGGTTGCCATGTCCTCGGATGTCAAGGGCGAGATCTATGAGGGACTGCTCCAGAAAAACGCGGAGGACATCAAAAGCGGCGCAGGACAGTACTTCACACCACGCCCGCTGATCCGCGCAATGGTGCGGTGTATGCGTCCGGAACCGATGAAAACCATCGCGGATCCGTGCTGCGGCAGCGGCGGCTTTTTCCTCGCCGCGCAGTCGTTCATTGCAAAGAATTATACGCTTGACCGCGATCAGAAAACCTTTATGAAGAACGAAACTTTTTTCGGCAATGAGCTTGTCCCGACGACCTATAAGCTCTGTCTGATGAATCTGTATCTGCATAACATCGGCGATATTTACGGCACGATTCCGGTCACGCTCGGTGATGCGCTGCTCACGGACAGCGGTGTGCGCGTGGACTATGTGCTTACGAATCCCCCTTTCGGGAAGAAATCCTCGATCACGTTTACCAATGAGGAGGGCGAGCAGGAGGACGAGGATCTCGTCTATAACCGGCAGGATTTCTGGACAACGACCTCGAATAAGCAACTCAATTTCGTGCAGCATATTAACACGATCCTGAAAGCAACCGGAAAGGCTGCGGTTGTCGTGCCGGATAATGTGCTGTTTGAGGGCGGCGCCGGTGAAACCGTCCGTAAGAAGCTGCTGCAAACCTGCGATCTGCATACCATTCTGCGCCTGCCGACCGGAATTTTCTATAAGCCGGGTGTCAAGGCGAATGTCATCTTTTATGATAAACGTCCGGCGAGCGCCGAAATGCAGACGAAAGAGGTGTGGATCTATGATTTCCGCACGAACATTCACTTCACGCTGAAAAAGAATCCGATGACCGACAGTGATCTCGACGATTTTGTATCGTGCTATCAGCCGGAAAGCCGCAGCAGCCGCACGGAAACATGGTCGGAGGACAATCCGGAGGGCCGTTGGCGCAAGTTCACGATCGACGATATCCTTGCGCGCGATAAGACCAGCCTCGATATTTTCTGGATCAAGGACAAGTCGCTTGCTGATCTCGATCATCTGCCGGAACCGGATGTGCTCGCGGACAGCATCATAGAGAATTTGCAGAGCGCGCTGGAGAGTTTTGAGGAGTTGAAGGCACAGTTGAAATAAGATTGGAGGAGTGTTCATGCCGCAGATTGACGCGATTCGTTTTCGGAAATATAAGTCGTTTGGGGAGGAATACTCCACAATTCCCCTGAAACGCATGACTGTGTTGATTGGAAGAAACAACAGCGGAAAGTCTAGCTGTATTGATGTGATTGAGGCGTTATCAGATAATGAGATATTTCAAAGAATTCAAGTAGAAGCTCAGGCATATGTAACCTATAATAACTCGGAATTAGACCAGCTTCACATTTCAAAAACAAATAATAGCCTACTGGGAAAAACATGTTTATTTTCGATTACAACTGCATGGACAAGTTCTAACAATCAGTTTTATCTTGAACCGACTTCTGACACCAGACACTGGTTTTATCATCAAGGAGCTTCAAATGATTCGGTATTTCAAAATGCTAATTCTCTTCTGTCTGCCATAGATTTTATTCGCCTTAATGCGGAAAGAGATGTTCTCCCTGAAACTGAAGACCATAGTGATAACCTGTCTTCTAATGGAGATGGCGCAACAAGCTTGATTAACCATTATCTGAATAATGAGAGCAACAACGAAAGACTTGTTCAGTGCGATCTTCTTGATGCCTTGAACATGATAATGAATCCAGATGCGCATTTCTCTGGAATTACAGTTCAAAAAACAAGAAATAAGCTCTGGGAAATATATCTGTATGAGAATGATGTACGATACCCTTTATCTAAAATGGGAAGTGGATTAAAAACAATAATCCTCGTCCTGTTAAATTTATTGATCGTATCTTATAAGTATTATCACTCATACATAAAGGATAACACTGTTGTATTTGCATTTGAGGAGCTGGAGAATAACCTTCATCCAGCATTACAGCGAAGATTGTTTGATTATATTGATAGATTTAGCAAGGCGCATCCCAATACTTATGTTTTCCTGACAACGCATTCTCATGTTCCCATTAATATGTTTGCCGGTCAAGAGGATACGCAGATTCTTCATGTTACAAAAGAGAATGGAAAATCTACTATTCAGATTGTGGATGACTTCATCACCAAAAGCGAAGTGTTGAATGATCTGGATGTCAGAGCTAGCGACTTGCTGCAATCAAACGGCATTATCTGGGTGGAAGGCCCGTCTGACCGCATTTACATCAAACGATGGATGGAGATATGGGGCGGCGGCAATCTGTGTGAGGGCAGCGACTATCAGTTTTTATATTATGGTGGAAGACTACTCTCGCATTATACGGCAGATGAAGAACAAGCAGAAAAAGAATTGATTGGTATACTTACAACGAACCGGAACTCTGCGATCGTGATTGATAGTGATAAAAGAGCGCCACGTACTAGGATAAATGCAACCAAACGACGCATTCAAGCGGAGTTTCAAGAAAAACATCTATTCTGTTGGATTACTCAAGGAAAAGAAATCGAAAACTATCTTTCATGTCAAGCTATCAACTCCACCTATGGATGTGATTTGCCACAGTGTGGTCAATTTGAATTATTCCCCGAATACATCGAAAAAGTGAGACCTCATTTTCAAAATGAAAAGGTTCGTTTTGCGTCAAATGTGATAGACAAAATTACAAGAGAAGATTCCGAGAGCATACTAGACTTGAAGCAGAGTATAACAGAACTCATTAAGACCATACAAGGATGGACATCGGATAAGATCTCCTCGCAGGAGTAAAAACAACATCTATTTATTAAATTGAAAAGAGAATAACCATCATATATAAATGGAAATCAACTTAATGAGGTGGAAGGAGTAGAGCATATGACAAGAGAGAATACAGAATTTGTCATTTATATCATCAATGAGATCGCCAATGCACGCGGACTTGCGCCCTCTAAAATTTACCGGATTCTGGACAGCACAGGCTGTATCAGCAACTATCTTGTGCCGTTCTATGATGTGCTGCATACGATGAGTTCTGGAAGCGTGATGAATGATGTGCAGGAATATGTCGAGGCGAGAGGAGTAAGTATATGATCGTTTATCATGGTTCAGATATCGTAGTCAGACAGCCGGATATCCTGCACTCTGCAAAGCGGCTGGATTTCGGAATGGGCTTTTATGTTACGACTGTCCGGAAGCAGGCGGAGCGCTGGGCAAAACGAAAGGCAACATTGCGCGGCGCACAAAGCGGAATTGTCAGCGTATACGAAATGAACGAAGCAGACGGAATACTGATTCAGGATTTCGCGGATGATCTGGAAACATGGATTGACTTTGTATGCCGGTGCCGTGACGGTGCGGATGTGTTCAAGGCGTATGATGTCATCAAAGGAAAAGTCGCCAATGACAAAGTGTTCCGCGTGGTGGATATGTATAAGCGCGGCATCTGGGATAAGGAGCGCGCAATCAAGGAAATCCGCGTTTATGAAACCTACGACCAGATCGCGTTTATCACGCAGAAAGCGATTGATACAATGCTGACTTTCCGGCAGCAGATCGAGGTGGAATTATGACAGGAAACGATCTTGAAAACTTCTATCGGGAGCATCTTGAAGAGGATATTGTGCTTTGCCTAAGTGAGCGCCGGAACATTCCGCCGGAGGATGCCATGCGCCTTTACTATCACAGCCGCCTTGCGGACAGAATTCATGAGGGCGAATACGGGATTCAATATCTTGATTACTCCGTTCTGACAGATATTCTGGAGCAGGAATTGGAGGATGAATATGGAAACCAATGAAGCAAAAGAATTAAAAGAAATAGATGATTTCATCAAAGCATTTTTGAAACTTGAAACGCAAAAGCGTAATCCGACAAGGGACGGAATGATTCACGCATTATCCGAATCATTAAATGTTGCATGGATAGATATAAAGAATGTAGAGGCAAGCCGCAAAGAAACCGTTCCAACTCCGTGGGAGCAGATTCCCAATCATATCCTATTTGAAAAGCTTACTGAGTACCAACAAGGTCTCTATAATCATGCTGTCAAAAAGTATGGAGAAGAATTAATCAAAAGAATTCTCTCAGAATATAACTGATACACGAACTCTAGTGTAATAATCTTTTATCTTGACAGCACATGATGAATAAAAAAGCAACCGGCTCTTTCCAAATTCAGAAGGAGCCGGTTGTGCAATCGTATGCTTTGCTTCATGTAAATCACATCGAATCCGAGCATGAGATTCATCATTTGCTTCACTTTTTGTTCATGTTAAAATTGTAACGCAAAATGAAATGGGTTCGGGAATGCCCGACTGCGGAGTAGCACGCCTTTCTCAAGGACGAAAGTACTTGCCCAATGAATGAAGCACTGCGAATGGTCTGTTTTGATAAGACGAAAACGGCTTGTCAAAACAGATATTGGGTGGCGTCAATCTATAGGGGCAGAAAATCGACGATTTCACACGATTTTCACATTGACTTTTGCAGTTTTTGATTTCGTAAGATACAGGTAACTCATCATTTTAGTTTCGATTTTTGAAAATGCGGCTCTTCTAAATTGAAAAATTATAATCGGTGTTTGCGGTGGTCAAAGAAGATGCTCGAAAAAGATGACTCACAAAAATCATCACTCCGCATTCAGCGACCAGCCATGATCGCCGTGATAAATCATCAGCTTTGTCATGCCGCCGTCGATGCAGATGTTCTCACCGGTGATGAATCCAGCTTTCTCCGAGCAGAGATAGAGCACCATGTTCGCAATGTCGATCGGCTTGCCGACTCTGCCGCATGGCTGCTGTATCGCATCCGCGCCGGTATATTCTGTGCCGGTCGTGTCGATCCAACCTGGCGAGATTGAGTTGACGCGCACCTTTCCGGCGAGACTGACCGCGAGCGCGTGTGTCAATGCCGCGATGCCGCCCTTGGCTGCCGTATAGCTTTCGGTCTGCGGCTGGCTCATCCGGTCGCGCGAGGACGAGATATTGATGATCGAGCCGCCGTCACGGAAATGCGGCTGGAACAGCTTGGACAGATAGAACGGCGCAGTCACGCCGACTGCCAGTGCGTACTGAAACTCATCGTAGCTGCAACTACTGATGCCCTTCATCAGCGGCAGTGCATTGTTGATGAGATAGTCGATGTGCCCGTGCTGCGCGATGACGTGCTCGGCAAAGCGCTCCAGCGTTTCGCGATCGGAGATGTCCCCGACAAAATGATCGCCGTCCGCTTTGTCGATCACGCAGACCGCCGCACCCTGCCTGCGGAATTCTTCCGCGATGCATTTGCCGATTCCGTTTGCGCCGCCTGTGATGACAGCGACTTTGTTTGCATATTCGTTCATTGGGTTACTCCTTATTATCAAGTTCTTTTTCAACATCTGTATATTTCCAATGATAGTTTCCGGCGCGCTCTCTTTTGCCTTTGCAACAAGCGGATATGAAACGTCTGTTGATTCCGGTTCCTTTTTCGGCAGCAACGACTCCGCTGTATACGATCTGTGTTTCGACGCAGATTACAGGTCGAGAATTCAATTTTGAGCGTCTTTTGACTGCGCATTGCCGGCATCCCGTCGGGCGCTCACTTTTTGTCCTGCTAGAAATTACTGCCTGCCATGAGCAGCCGCACTTGCGGCATTTCCACCAAACTTTGTCTTTTGCGCCGTAAGTGTATTCTGACGGAGCATTATCATTCTTTTCAGCATCCCACTCTTTTACTAAATCCGGAAATCTTGATGCAAGATCATTGACGCCCACTAACACTCTGCTACCGTGACAATACGGGCAACCGATTTTCTGACTAGCTTTCTCTGCAACTCGCATCAGATATGATCCGCCACATATGTCGCATTTCCACCACACCTCTTCTCTGGAGCCAAATGTTACTTCAGTCGGTTTGATTGTGTTTTTCTTATTGTCCCATTGTGCAGCAATCTCGGGATGCGTTGTTGCAAGATCGTTAATTCCGACTGCTATATTTTTGCCATTACAGTAAGGGCATTTTGTGCTGTTATGAGTAGTCCTATATCCGATTGACATAAAATATGACTGTCCACATGATTGACATTTCCACCAGACTTTTTTATTTGAGCCGGATAAATAATCTGACGGTTTTGTTTCATTCTTCTCATAATCCCATTGCGCAGCAATCTCAGGATTCGTTGTTGCAAGATCGTTAAATCCCGGCCATACTTTTTGTCTTGCACAATAGGGGCATCCACATTTCATGCCTGTTCTCGTTTTGACTGCCATAGGAAATGAATGTCCGTACTGACTGCATTTCCACCAGACTTTCCGATCAAAACCGTATGGCACATTCTCAGGTCTTAAACTGCCGTTTTTTTCATCGTCCCACTCAGCAGCAATTTCCGGAAACTTGACAGCAAGAGTGTTTTCTTTCAGCGAAGAATAATATTGTGCTAAAATAGCACCGGTATCTCTTTCAATATCAATCAGGGTTTCGATAACCCGTGGTGGAATTTGTTTCTTCCCAAGAATATATAATACGTGCAAAGTGTTTTCGATTGCCATTTCAAGGCATTGTATGCCTGTGAGATACTCATTCCCTTTGGTATCATATTCAATAGTACACCATGTTTCCTGTGGCTGTTGAACCACTTGCTCCTGCTTGTGATGTCTCTCTCGAACACGAATCAGATCAATTCCCATTGCTTTTAGTTCGATGTTTTTCTGTTCATCCTTTTTCGGATTAGTATGCCAGTTCACACCGTCATGCTCAATTCCGATTTTCAGAGATGGAATATAAATATCAATCTCTTTCTGGCCGGAATATATATACTTGTTTACTGCATTCGGAAAGAGTTGCTTGATATAGAAGAAGAGCGCCTGCTCAGGGAAGGAACTTTGCAGATGCTTTGCACATTTAGGGCAGCCCGTTCTGTTATGAACCCTGTTAAGAACTGTCGCCTGCCAAGAGTTTCCGCATCTTTTGCATTTCCACCAGATTCTTTTTCCGGATTTGCTCGTAACATCTGTTGGTAACAGTCCATTGTTTTTTGTTTCATCCCATTCTGCCGCAATCAACGGTTGCAGCGTCGCAAGATCGTTTTCACCTTTTACAAGTTTATTTCCCATATTCATCTCACCCCCATAGACAAAGCAGACGATTGTTTATCTTCATTATAGCACACAGAATATCTCCCGTCAACATAGTCTTGCGTTTCCGCAGCAAATGTGGTATAATAGGCATATCACACGAGAGGAGGTGCGCACATGAAATATCTGCTGATGCACAAACGGACTGCGGTTCTCGAACTGGATATTGACAAGCTCGGCATGATCGCGAAGATCGGTGCGGTATCTGCGCCGGAGCATCTGCCGGTCGGCGTGCGCACAAGCAAAAGCGGTGTTGACCGCGCCTCGTTCAATGAATGGTGGGCTGACCGCTGCATTCCGGCGAGCCGTTCCGGTGTGCGTGACGCATTGCAAGCACTGGGCGTTGCGGTTCCGCAGCAGCTTTTGTCGCGCAGTTACGGCCTGAGCCTTTCCGATCACTACTGGCTGAACCCGACAGACAGCCCGCTGACATGGGAGCAGATCAATTTCTTTGACAATCCGTTCTCGGATGACATCGGTGACATCCTGTTCGGCAAGCAGCATGGCGCGGAGATCGACTTCACCTCGCCGGACAGCACCTCGGACGGCAATCTGAAAAAGCGCTGGCGCATCATCAACGGCAAACGCTGCCTGATGAAAGGCGGCAGCGGACCGTTCTATCAGCAGCCGTTCAATGAGGCCATCGCGTCCGCGGTCATGCGGCGGCTCGGCATCGCGCATATCCCGTACACCGTCACATGGGGCGATGAGCATCCGTATTCGGTCTGCGAGAATTTCGTCACGCCGGACACAGAGCTTGTCCCAGCTTGGCGCGTTTACCAGTTGAAGAAAAAGCCGAACAGCAGCTCGGTCTTTCAGCATTATATGGAGATTTGTGCGGAGCTCGGCATTCAGAATATCGTGCGCGCGATGGATGAGATGCTTGTCGTCGATTTCCTGATTGCGAATGAAGACCGGCACTTCAACAATTTCGGATTGCTGCGGAATCCGGAGACGCTCGAATGGATCGGTGCAGCGCCGATCTTTGACAGCGGTTCATCGCTCGGATATGACAGCCTGCCGAACAGATTTCTCAGCGCGAATATTCCGTGCAAGCCGTTCAAGAAAACGCACGCTGCACAGATTCAGCTTGTGACCTCATTCGACTGGATAGATTTCAGCAAGCTGGACGGCATCGCCGATGAGATTCACGAGATTCTTTCCGGCGAACGCGCTGCGGAGTTCATTGACGAAGCGCGGCGCAATGCGATCACGAATGCGGTTGTCAAGCGGATTGCTTTGCTAAAAGAGATCGCGCAGCAGCACACAAATACTGATGACCTCAGCGATGACCTGACGGAGAACATCGCGCAAACTTATTGAGAAAAGGAAACGAGCCGCATCAAACGGCTCGTTTTGTTATGCGTAAATGATACTGACCATTATTCGGTCATGCAATCCATTGTGTGAAAACTGCGTGAAACCGTCGATTTTGTTTCCCGACAGATAGGTGCTACCCAATATCCGTTTCGACAACCCGTTTCGGGTTATCAAAACAGACTGTTCCACAATGCGTCACAGATTGGGCAAGAACTTGCATCCTTGTAAAAATCGTTGCTCCGCAATCGGGCAATTCCCGAACCCATTTCACATAGTCACAGACTGCTGAAATCAAATCATCCAGATCGGAACAATCAAATTCTGTGCGCTGACCGCCGACAGATCCGGCCGCATACAGATCACCGCGCCGGTTCCGCGTGGGACGCTGCCTTTATCCAGAGCCTCAAATGCTTTCACCAGCGATTCAGACGGATTGACGGAACGCTTGATCTCCAGCGGGTGAAGTTCACCGTCGCTCTCAATCACCATGTCAATTTCGCGCGCGTCCTTGTCGCGGTAATACCAGAGCAGACACTCTTTCGCATTATTCAGATAGGTCTTGCGTATTTCGGACACGACATAGTTTTCGAGAATTGCGCCGTTCAGCGCGCCGTTCGCAAGAATCTCCGGCGTGCTGTAACGTGTCAGATAAGCGACCAGACCGGTATCAAAGAAATACAGCTTCGGCGTTTTGATCGTCCGCGTCAGAAGGTTATTGGAATACGGACGAAGATAAAAGATCACATCCGACTTTTCAAGCACCGAGAGCCAGCGTTTCGCAGTATCATCCGAAATACCGACATCCGATGCAATGTCATGAACATTCAAAAGCTGACCGACGCGACAGGCAGCGGAACGGATGAAGTCCGCGAACAAAAGCTGATCAACATTTTCGATCATGCCGCTGACATCGCGCTCGATATAGGTCTGGATATAGCTGCTGTAAAACACATCGCGGTCGGTGAACTTTCCGCTGACAAGACCGGGCATTGAGCCGAGCCAGATGCGGCGGTATATTTCGTTCATGTCGGCAGGTGCGTGTGTCTTCTTGCGCGATTTGAGTGCAGCGAGATCAACACGGAACGGTTCCGATTCACCGTCACCGTAAGCCTCATGCTGCGAGACAGACGGCATATGCAGAATTGCAGTCCGACCGGCAAGCGATTCCTGCGCGAGCTTCATCAGCTTGAACGCCTGCGAACCGGACATCCAGAATGAACCGGGTTCTGCACCGTTGTCAATTGCTATCTTGATATATGAGAACAACTCCGGCGCGTACTGCACTTCGTCAATGAAAATCGGCAGCGAATGAAGCTGGAAGAACATCGCAGGATCATTCTTCGCAAGACGGCGTTCTTCGAGATCGTCCAGCACGACATACTCCATGTTCTCCGGCATCAGTTGTTTCAGCAAAGTTGTTTTGCCGACCTGCCGCGGTCCAGTGATAATGATGCTCGCATATTCCTTGGACAGAGAAATGATCTTCTGTTCCAGATCGCGTTTAATATAGTTCATAGAAATCTCCTTTCGGCTAAAATACGATTCAATCCTATTATAGCCGAAATGTGATAAAAAGTCAAGTATCAGTTATCTGTAAAACATTGGTATCCACCATACCATAAAGTCAATAACGAATCGTTATTGAGAGAACAGAATAAACTACCGTCGGATTTTCCGACGGTGGTCTGTTTGACCGTTTTCGGCATATATGGATTACCTACACAATATAAATACAATCTATTATTCTCAGATATCAAAAAATGTCAAGCAGTCATTTCTTATGTGACAATAGATACTTTACTTTTTTGCGGAAAAGGTGTATACTATTGTTGGATGCCTGCGTATGCACCTGATTGAAAAAAGGAGTATACTATGGCAAAAGCAAAGAAACTTCCGTCCGGAAACTGGCGGGTTCAGGTATTCATCGGCAAAGACGCGAACGGTAAAAACATCATGAAGTCCTTTTGCGCTCCGACGCGCAAAGAAGCGGAAAAGCTCGCTGCGGAATTTGAGCTGACCGGCAAGAAGAATCTGAAACGGTTCACGGTCGGGCAGGCGCTTGACGGTTACATGGACCTCAAACGCAATGTACTGTCGCCCTCGACGATACACGGCTACGGCATCATTCGCCGGAATCGGCTGCAAAGTCTGATGACGATGGACATTCATGAGGTTGACAGCTTCGCAATGCAGAAAGCAATCAACGAGGACGCGACCAAGCTCAGCAGCAAGTCGATCAACGAAGCAAAGAATCTGATCGTCACAGCGCTGAAACTCTACGGCGTCAAGCTGGAGCTGAATGTCACGCTGCCGCCAAAAAAGCCGAAGATCAAGAACCTTCCGACTCCGCAGCAGGTTATTCAGATGGTGCGCGGCACGGATATCGAGTTGCCTTGTCTGCTTGCAATCTGGCTTTCCCTGAGAATCAGCGAAGTGCGCGGCTTGCAGTTCGGCGATCTGAAAGGCAATGTGCTGACGATTCAGCGCAGCAAGCTCCGGCTCGGCAGCGATGATGTGGTACGCGAAGTCAACAAGACCTATTCTTCCACGCGGCAGCTTGTGATTCCGGAGTATCTGATCCGGCTGATTCAGGCGGTCCCGCATCAAAGCGAGTCTGACTTCATTGTACCGCAGCACTACCAGACGATCACGAAGCATCTGAAAAAGCTCGCTGACGAAAACGGTTATGAGCTCACTTATCATGATCTGCGCCATTTGAACGCGAGTGTGATGCTTGCGCTCGGTATTCCGGACAAGTACGCAATGGAACGCGGTGGCTGGTCTACGCCGAAC
>CAMNJD010000572.1 GCA_946540705.1 uncultured Ruminococcus sp.
TGATGATTTCTGGCTGTACATTGATGATGTCCTTGTGATCGACCTGGGCGGTATCCACAATGCCCTGAGCGGCTCTGTCAACTTCAAGACAGGCGAAGTCCTGCTGCGCGGCAGAAACGGAAACAATTATACGACTATAAAAACTACGAACCTGAAAGCACTGTTTGAAGAATCTTACCGTGCAAAGTATCCCGACGCAGACGATGCGCAGGTTCAGACTTATCTCGACCGGTATTTCGGATATGACAAAAACGGCGTGCAGGAGAATATATTTAAGGATTACTCCAGCCACAAAATGAAAATCTTTTATATGGAGCGAGGCGCAGGTGCATCCAATCTGCATATGAAATTCAACCTTGCTGCTGTAAAGCCGGGTCAGGTGCGTCTGAGCAAAGAAGTCTCAACAGACAACTCGAACCTTGATCTGGACTATGAGCTTGTTGAATATCCGTTCCAGATCTTTTACAAACTGCCGTCCAGCGACAGATACACATCCCTGAAGCCTGAAAGCTCTGCCGCTGATTACGTTGGCGTCTATTATGACAATTCTCAGGAACCGGTCACATATATGGAAAGCTATACACCGCCCGGCGGAAGCACATCCTATCCGAATGTATTTTTCCTGAGTGCCGGCGAGAGCGTTTTCATTGATTTCCCTGAAAATATCGTTGATTACTATATCGTCGAATGCGGACTGGACGAGAACGTGTATGACGTTGTTCAGGTGAACGGCGATCCTGTGACAGGTACGGCTGCCGGAACTGACCGGAAAGACTATAACTGCGGAAAAGCCCGGGTGATCGACCGGCCTGCGGTGACGTATGATAATCATGTCAACAACAATGCGATCCGTGATTTGTCATTTACCAAAAAGCTCTGCGATGAAAACAATCAGGAGATCCATAATGATCCGGCAACCTTTGATTTCCGTTTGTATCTTGGGGCAGAGTCCGCCGATCTGGAAAAGCTGACCTATGCGAATATGCACCGATACCGTGTGATCTCACCTTCAGGCAAATATTGCAGATGGTCTGCGAATTCAGGATTTACGGAAACATCATACGAAAGCGCCGAGGGGCTGTCGCAGACACAGCTTGAAGACATCACATTCTTTACCTCACCGAACGGCTCAATCTCCAAGATACCCGCATGGTACAAGGTTCAGGTCATTGATCTGCCGATCGGCACGAAATTCAAGGTCGAGGAAAAATTTTCTGAGACTCCGCTGGGATATGATCTGATCGGATACGAAAGAGACGGCGGATCCTATCTCGTGAATGCGCATGATCCGGAGAACACCGGTATTGTCAGAGCAAACTCAAATCCGGCTATGATCGTAAACAACCAGCGAGGGTTTGGTATTTCCGCCGAAAAGGTGTGGGCGGACAGGTATTCTGCCGCTGAGCATGAGCCGGTATACTTTGCGCTTTACAAGAAAAACGGCAGCGCCGAAACGCTTGTCAACGGTACCCTCAAACAGTTGAAAGCACCTGCATCCTCTGTGAAATGGTTTTTGCATGCATCGTCCGGCAGCCTTTCGGATTATGTTGTCCGCGAGGTGAGGCCGGTCAGTGATCCTGTAACGGATGATGACGGCAATGTCATAAGCTACACAGGAGCAGTTGTGCCGGTCGAAGAGCGTGCAGCAGATGCCGTAACGGTCGGCGTGCGAAAAACCGGAAGCGATCAGATGACGGACAGGGAATATTCTGTCAGCTACACGCAGGGTGCTGCTGAATCCTCTGCTGCCGGCGGCGGGCTGCAAAATATCCGAAAGGATACCGTCACGAATACGCCTGTTGCAAAAGGTGTCCGCATCCGTCTGAGTGAATGGAACGGAACGGCTGTTGACAGAGATTTCAAAACAGCTCTGCCCAACGGAACATTTACGCTGAAACTGAACGGTGATGCGGTGGATTTCGGCGAATTTATCTCAGACGAGAATGGAATGGTCGCTGTTCTGTACGATTATGAAACGGGAGAAAATAACATTTATACGCTTACCCAGACCGGTGCTCCGGTCACTTGGGTCGGTTCTGAAACACCGATCAGATTCTGCATTGAAGCGGAGGAGGGGAGCGATCATGTCAGGTTACTGAATCCCGAAAATGACGGCTGGGTGAATCATAAGGATATCAGCTCGGATGATCTGATCGGCGACATCATCGTCTATAATAAAAAGCTGTCACTCAACATGATCAAGTATGCAGCAGGCACAAATGATCCGCTGGCGCGGGCTGAATTTGATCTCTACAGAGGAACGAAGCAGTCTGACGGAAGCTATCTGCAAAATTATTATCCGCTCAGCGGTTATGAGGCTCTGGTGACAGGGGCAGACGGTGTGATCCCGAAAATCGACGAAACACTCCCTGCAAACAGATACTTTCTGAGAGAAAAACGAGCGCCGAACGGGTATCAGCGATTTGACGATGCGATTGAATTCAACATCTCGGAGCTTGGAAAAGTGGAACTCATACATGCACCGCGGGGCGTTTCGCTTGTCAGTGATATGTCTCAGGACGGCAGAGTGATCGTCCGGATCAAAGCGGGCAACACCCGTAAGGATGCGCAGGTCGCTGACCTTACCGTCACGAAAAAGGTTCAGGGCGTTTTCGGCGACAAATCAAAGCGTTTTACATTTACACTCGAAGTTGAGAACGCTGCCGATGAATACTTTATGTGGACATTGAACGATGTAACACAGGAAAGTATCCGATCCGGCGATACATTTACCCTTGCTCACGGCGACACTGCTGTATTTATTCTGCCGCTGGACTGTGATGTGACTGTCACGGAAACGGAGGAGGATTACACAGCAAGCATGAAGCTGGACGGAACAGAACCGGAAGACAGCAATTCCGTTTCCTTTCTGTTTTCGGCGGCTTCTGAGCTCCTCGTCACGAACACCAGGAACGGCATACTTCCAACAGGCATACCCGGCACGCTTTGCAAAGCACTCCTGATGTTCCTGCTGCCCATGCTGCTCATCGGTCTGCTTCTTTACGCAAAAAGGAAAGAGAAAAAAACAGCATAACGATCCACAGGGATCTTGCTCTGTGAAACGGGTAAAAAAAGCCCCGGAACTGCTCATGATGAACAGCTCCGGGGCGCATTTTTTGCTATTAGCTTATTGAGGTCTTATCCTTCAATGGCGATATAATTGTGATTCTCCAGCTTCTTAGGCTCTGCCTTCGGAACGCAGATGTTCAGAACACCGTCCTCAAACTTTGCCTTCACATCGGCTTCG
>CAMNJD010000573.1 GCA_946540705.1 uncultured Ruminococcus sp.
CCGCCGTCGGTCATGCCTCTCTGTGCAAAGATCTCGCCGCCGACAACGAAATTCATGAACGAATCCGTGCCCCAGATGATCAGAACGGCAAGAATTGACGCGCAGACCGCCGCCCGCAGCACAAATTGCAGGCACTCGATCACCGACATGCGGTACATCTGTCCGCGGGTCATGCCGCAGCACTGCATCGAGGCCAGCTCCGATTTGCGGTTGATGATGCCGGTCGAAATGATGTTGACCATATTGACCGCCGCGATCAGCGCGACCATGAGATTGATGAACAGCGCCGCCATTTTGACCGCTGCCAGCACGGTTCTTGCCTTGCGCATCGCATCATATGCGCTCTCCCCGATCATGAGATGCCGGTTTGCATCAATGAAATCGGTCGCTTTCTGATAGTCCGATTCATTCTTCAGCTTGCAGCTGATGGTAAAGCCGAAATTGTATTGCTGCCCGCCGTACATTGCGAGATCCTGCTCATAGCGCTCCTCCGGCAGCAGCAGCCAGATCTCGCCGGAACCGGACGAGTCGTTGTTAGCATACTTTGATTGCGCATTCATACCGACCGGAAGTGTTGCTGTAAAGTGTTCCAGTTTATAGTATACGTAGGGATCAGACTCCGTACCGTCGCCAATCCGACCGATGCGTTCCTCATCGGTATCCTGATCTGCGTCCGGGTCATAGAGCTTTTCGCCCTCCTCCGCAGAAATCGGTACCATATTCTTGCCTTGGAACGTGACCGCATCCGGCTTCTGATCAAGAAAAGACTGCGGCGCGTTAAGCGTAATAGCCTTGCCGTATTTCACGAATTCATCGTAGCTCATCGGTGCTTCCTGATATTTCCAGATGCGGTCATAGCCCACACGGTTCAGATAATAGACCTGAATGCCGGTGCCTACCGTACCGTCCTGCTTCAGCATTTTTCCGTGCCGATGATCCACATATTCAATATCCGTGAAATAGCCCGAATCACTCAGTATTTTTATGCCTTCCCGATAGGCAAGCGGGTCTGACATGATCTGAGCCGACAGCGCCATGCCTACATCTGTATCGTCCTGATCGGGGAGCTCCGCTGCACTGTACAAGATCACGAAATCGGATTCCTGAATGCCTAAATCGTCTACAATGAACCACGCCCTCCGGTAATAATCCTCCGCGAGATCCATGATGACGCCGAACACCGCAAACATCAGCAGCGAGAGCGTCAGAGACAGCACGGTGATGATAAAGCGCTTCTTCTGTCTGCGGGCATTGCGCGAGGCGAGCTTGCCCGTCCAGCCAAAGAGCAGACCGGAAATGCTGAATCTGCGGATCTTTTTGACCGCGTTGGGTCTGGCGCTGATCGCCTCGACCGGTGACTTTTTGATGACGCGCATGCCGGTTCCGTAGGCGGAGAACATGACCCATACAAAGCCCAGCAGCATGCCCAGCGCGACCATCCACGGGCTGACGCTGTACGTAACGAGCCGGTCGATCTTTTCCTGCGAACCGTACATGACCTTCGCGATGCCGGTCGTCAGCACGGCGCGGTATGTCACATAGCCCAGCAGCACGCCCAGTGCACCGCCGAGCGGGACACCGATGACCGAAAGCATGATTCCCTCCGAGGTCATGATGCGGACGATCTGCTTCGGGGTCGCGCCGACCGACTGCAAAACGCCGAACTGCCGCTCGCGCTCCTTCGAGGATACCTCAAAGGATGTGTCGATGACCAGCCGCAGCAGCAGCATGAACACGATGACAACCACAAAGAACATCGCAAAAGTCATCGCCATTTCGAGCTTTGCATCATCCGTCAGCCGGTCATAGCTCAGCAGGTCATAGTTGATATTGTAATGAAAATCATGATTGTCCTTTTCGATTCCCGCAGTTTCCTTGATGCGGTCAATGAAGAACTTTTCCGAATCAATTTCCTGGTCAAGAACAATGTATCTGACCGTCTTGCCGTATTCTTCTTCTGTGCGGATCTCACCGATCTCCGGAATGGTCTTCAGCTTTTCCGTCTGCTCATCCGAAAGACCGTAGAGCGCGAAATGTCCGGGCAGATCGTCATAGGCTTCGTTGCGATTGACCGTCATCAGCGTCGAATAGAGACAGAACAGCATGGTCATCAGTGCAACGGCAATCACAATGCTGCACAGCGTCAGCACTGAATGCCGTTTCTGCGCGGTGATATAGCGCCGCGCAAGCAGTGTTTCAAATTTCATAGCGCAGCTCCTTTGTCATGAGGCAGTATTCATAGTGTCGTTGGTGATTTTGCCGTCGGAAATGGTCAGGATGCGGTCGCATTGCAGGGCGACATTCTCATCGTGCGTAATGATGATCATGGTCTGCTTGAAATCGCGGTTGGATTTGCGCAGCAGCGAAACGATCTCGGCGCTGTTCTTGCTGTCGAGGTTGCCGGTCGGCTCATCCGCGAGGATGACACCGGGAGAATTGAACAGTGCGCGGCCGATCGAGACACGCTGCTGCTGACCGCCGGAGAGCTGTGAGGGGAGATGATTGCGGCGTTCTTTTAGGTTCAGCCGCTCCAGCAGCTCGTCAAGCTGCTTGGAATCGGGCTTTCTGCCGTCCATGATCGAGGGCAGCGTGATATTCTCCTCTGCGCTGAGCACGGGGATGAGGTTGTAGAACTGATAGATCAGACCGACCTGTCTGCGGCGGAAGATCGCGAGGTTTTTGTTGCTCTGTGCATAGACGTCCTGTCCGTCGAGATAAACCTTTCCCGAGGTCGGGCGGTCAACGCCGCCGAGAATATGCAGCAGGGTAGATTTGCCGGAGCCCGACGGGCCGATGACCGCCGTCATCTGACCCTTGGGGATTGTGAAGCTGACATGATCGAGTGCATTGACCTGAGTTTCGCCCTTGCCGTATTGTTTGCAGAGATTTTCGACTGTTAAGAATTCCATAGCAGGAACCTCCCTTTCGTGTTGTTGTATTCATTATAGCATAGGAATCTCACTTTTCCGTGACAGGAAAATTACAAAAATGTCACTTTGAATCCAAAAAATCAGCCGCCGGTGCAGCACAAATATGTTTTTTCATATCTAAATCAGGATTTGCGGGTATAACTTCTCCCAATTTACTCCATTCGATCACATGTGTCATTTCTCCCCACAGATCGGGGGGTGACAACCCAAGGGGACAGGGGGATGCGCCGCGATGCGGCTTATTCCCCCTATCCCCTTAGGTTTTCGCCCCCGTGCCCCCGCTT